>NZ_CASEZB010000022.1:0-11400 GCF_949292495.1 Candidatus Avelusimicrobium aviculae | reverse complement strand
TTGGTCATAGCAATGACCTCCTTTTGTTAAATTGCCTGCGGACACAGGCAATTTATTATACAAAAGGAGTTTTTTTATCTTCCTTACCGGTGAAACCTTTACCGAACCCCCAGCCTAGCTGGGGGTTTTCACAACATACAATAACACCCGCCATAACGGCGGGTTTGTTATGTTAAATAAAAATTTCTAATTCTCTGCGTTTGCCATATTTAAGCAAAAAAACTTTCTCCGCCAGCCACAGGGCGGCTTTGGGCTGCATACTGCGCGCATGGGAGGGGCATATATGCACGCAAGACATACAGGAAATGCATAAAGCATGATCCGTAGTATCTGGCTTGTCTTTAGAAATAGCGCCTGTGGGGCAATGGGCCGCGCAAGCCCCGCAATGCACGCAGGCGGAATTTACCGCCGGCTTAAAAGGAACTCCTTTAAACTCTTTATAAGAAGAACGCCCCGGCACCTGCGGCGTTACCCGGGCAGAAAGCTCTTTTAAGTCCCCCAGTTTTTCCCACGCGCGGCGGGCAAAAACGGCTAACGCCTTGGCGTCTTTTTCATCCGGACGCCCGGATGCCACACGCGGCATTAAAGAATGCTGCGCCGAAACCGCCCCAAACGCAACGGGCACAAATCCCGCCGCCTCGGTCAGGTTTTTCATTTCCAGCAAAGCGTCGTCATAATCCCGGTTGCCGTATACGGCCAAACACACCGCCGGCGTGTGATTGCCTTTAATCAACGAAAACCGCTCCGCCGCCGGCTTGGGCAACACCCCGCCATACACCGGAGCGGCAAACACGGCCAGTTCATCGGGAGCAAAAGAGTAAGAAACCTCTGTTATATGCGGGGTAATATTCTTTTTTTGGGCAGGCACGGGAAGACCCGCCAGAAATAAATCCAACACTTTCTGCGTAAGCCCCGTTGCGCTAAAATAAATACAAGTAACTTTGGAAATATTCATACTGCCGCCTATATCAACGCCCAAACAGTTTGCCGATGTTTTTAATATTTAACTGCGCCACACACGCGCGCCCGTGCGGGCAGTGCATGCCGTCTTTACATTTTTTCATGTTTTCAAGCAAGGCTTGCGCTTCAGCCGCGGTCATGGCGTCATGGGCTTTAACGGCTTTTTTACAAGCCAGCATGGCCACCATTTTACGTTTCAGCGCGTCCGTAGATTTGGCGGGGTCCCCCACCACGGCCGCCAGAGACTCCACAAAACTTTTCATTTCATCTTCTTTAAAACGGACGATATGCGGCATGGTCTTTACCTGCACCGTGCGCGGGGAAAAACGCTCCAGCTCAAACCCCGCCGTTTTTAGCCACGGGGCCCAGCTCATTAAACTTTCCGCATTGCTGGGGGTTAAATCCACATGAATGGGAAACATCAGTTCCTGCACCTTTATATCATGTTTATCAAACGCGTCCATATAATGTTCAAACAATACGCGTTCTTGGGCGGCGTGTTGATCTATTAAAATAAGCCCGTCCGGGTTTTCAAACAGTAAATAACTGCGCTGCAGCTGCCCCAAATAATGATAAGGCCCTTTATACCAAGCCGGATCCTGCGCGGAGGGCAATTCATCCTGTGAGGAGGCGCGCCCAGCCTCCGCCGAGGCATTGTAACTAACGGGGTCCTCGCTGTCGCGCACGGTAAAACGTGTCTTAGGAGCCGGGGCAAAAATATCCGTTACCGATTGCGGCTGCTCCGCCGGCTTAGGCATAAAACCCGGCGCGGGCGGAACCGCCCGATCAGCCGCCTTGGGCTGAAATAACTGCTGGGCCGCGGGCCGGGCCTGCAAACTTAAATCAATTGCCGGGGCGGGAGGCAACACGGCCGCTTCCACCGGGCGGGAATTACCAAACGCGGTTTCCGCCGCGCTGTTTAAAATAAAGCCGAACACGCGGTTCTCATCCACAAAGCGTATTTCACGCTTTTGCGGGTGAATGTTTACGTCAAAATCCGCCGGTTCTAAAGTCATATAGGCAATAAAAGCGGGGTGGCGGTCTTTGGGACGCACATTTTGCAAGGCTTTATATATAGCCTGCTGGACGGTTTTAGACTCTATCGGCCGGCGGTTTACAAATACAAATTGAAAATCCCGCACCGTTACCAGTTTATCCGGCGGGGTTAAAAAGAGTTTCAGGCCCAGCGGCTCAAATTCTTTAAACACCAAACTTTCCGCCACGGCCGGGCCTAAAATTTCCGCCGCGCGGGCGCGAACGGCCTGCTCCACGGGGCCGGTTTGCGCCGGCAAATGATACACTTCCCGCCCTCCTATACGCACGCGGTAACTGACGCGCAAGTTGGCCAGGGCGCTTTCCTCCACCACTTTAAGCAGGCAAGCGCGCTCGTACGAATCGCTCTTTAAAAACTTGCGCCGGGCGGGAGTATTAAAAAATAAATCCCGTATTTCCACCGTGGTGCCCGGTATGGCGGGGGCCGGCGCGCGGCGGGTAATACTTCCCCCCTGGGTTTCTATACAATGCCCTTCTCCCTGAGGGGTGCAGCTGCTGATGGTTAAACGCGATACCGCCGCCACGGAAAACAACGCCTCCCCGCGAAAGCCAAACGTATGCAAATGGGTTAAATCGTCAAAGGTGCGTATTTTGCTGGTGGCATGGCGCACCACGCTTAGTTCCAAATCTTCTTTATCCATGCCGCAGCCGTTGTCGTTAATGCGTATTAAATCCTTGCCGGCGCCTTCAATATCTATGTTTACAGCCGTGGCGCCCGCGTCCACCGCGTTTTCCAACAATTCTTTTAATACGCCGGCGGGGCGTTCTATCACTTCGCCCGCGGCGATTTTACTGGAGGTGGCTTGGTCTAAAACGGTAATTTTACTCATTGATGCGTTTCTTCCATTCGCAAATAAGCTGTAAGGCGGCCAGCGGGGTCAGGCTGTCCGTATCGGCCATTTTAATTTCTTCCACAATGGGGGAAGAGAACAAATCTTTCACCATATCTTTTTCTTTGGCGGAAATTTTGGCCCCGCCTTTTTTAGCTTCCAAATCTTTAAGCACCTTGCGCGCGCGCAGCGTGCAGGCGGCGGGCAGACCGGCTATTTCCGCCACGTGTATGCCGTAGGACTGGTCCGCCGCGCCCGGTAAAATTTGATATAAAAACGCCAGCTTGCTTTGGCCGTTTTCATCTTTATACTCTTTGGCCTGCACGTGATAGTTTTTCACGCTGGGGTATTTGTTTTCCAAATCCGTCAGCTCAAAATAATGCGTGGCAAAAAGCACTTTGGGACCGCCGTGCGGTTTATACAAATATTCCACAATCGCCCAAGCGATGGAAATGCCGTCAAAGGTAGAGGTGCCGCGGCCCACTTCGTCCAGCAAGATAAGGCTTCTGGGCGTCATGGAAGCTAAAATATGGGCCGTTTCGTTCATTTCCACCATAAAGGTGGAGTTCCCGCGTGAAAGCGCGTCATGCGCGCCAATGCGCGTCATAATCCGGTCCACCACGCCCACGCGGGCTTCTTTGGCCGGCACGAAAGACCCCATCTGCGCCAAAATAACCAGAATGGCGGTTTGCTTTAAAAACACGCTTTTGCCTCCCATATTGGGGCCGGTAATAAGCATAATTTGGTTATCCGTGGAATTGACGGATAAATCATTCGGCACAAAACTGCCGGGCGGGAGCGTGCTTTCCACAATCGGGTGCCTTCCTCCTTTATAAGAAAGCACGTCCGAATCATCCACCGTCGGGCGCACATAGCCGTTTTGCGCGGCGGTTTGAGCCAAAGAGGCGTACACGTCCAGCTGGGCGGCCACGCGGGCAAAAGTTTTTAACGCTTGGGTTTGCCCGGCAAGCGTTTTGCGTACTTCATCAAATAAAGAAGATTCCAAACGCAGGATTTTTTGATCCGCGTTTAAGATTTTATTTTCCAAATCTTTTAACTCTTCCGTAATAAAACGCTCGGCATTGGTAAGCGTTTGTTTGCGCACATAATGATAAGGGACCTTGGACAAATGCACTTTGGTTACCTCAAAATAATAACCAAAGACGGAATTAAAGCCCACCTTCATGGAGGGAATGCCCGTTTTTTCCCGCTCGCGCGCGCAGATTTCCTCCAGCGTTTTGCCGCTGTTGTGGCGCAGGGAGCGCAGTTCGTCCAAATCCGCGTTATACCCTTCGCGGATGATGTTGCCGTCACTAATGCGAAGGGGCGGGTCCTCATTAATGGCGCTGTAAAGCAGGCGGCTCATGTCTGAAAGGCCGGCAAAAGCGTTGGCAAAGTCCCGGGCCAGCTGCGGAACCGCCTGCCCAAATTTTTCAAACCAGCGGTGAAGCGGCTCAGCGTTTAATAAAGAACGCCGCAGGCCGGACATGTCCCTAGGGGAAGCCGTACCCGTAGCCGTGCGGGTGGTAATGCGTTCCACATCGGAAATATTTTTAAGTATGGACTGCACTTCTTGCGCCGCTTGCGGGTTTTTTACAAACCCCTCCACGCTGTTTTGGCGCAAAGCGATATCCTGCGGGTTTAAAAGCGGGTGCAAAATCCATTCTTTCAGCATACGGCTGCCGCCGGACGTTTGGGTTTTGTCCAGCAAGTCCCACAAACTGCCTTTGCGTCCGCCTTCCTGGTTTTGCACCAACTCCAGGGCGGTTACGGCGTTTTCATCAATAATTAAGGTTTCTTTTAATTCCCGGTAGCTGGGGATTAACGTTTCTTTAAAGCTGGGTTCGGTAACATTAATATAGCGCATGACCTGCAAAGCGCAGGACAAAGCCGCGCGTTTGCCCTCCCACGCGCCCAAAGAGGGCCAATTTTCCGGCAGGGTATAATCCCCGTCAAAAGAGGGGCGGGTGGTCAGGCCAAACCCGGCCGGGATAACCACCTTGGCCTGTAAATCTTTTAAAGAAGCCTGGTCCCCCGCTATTTCCGCCGGGTTAATGGCCGCCAAGGCGGCGGCTAAATTCATTAAAGAAGGGTCTTTGTCGTTTTGGGTAACCCAAAATTCCCCGGTGGATACGTCCACACACGCCAGCGCCCACCCCGCCTTATGCACCATTACATACACTAAATAATTGGATTGATTGGCCGTAAGCAGGGTGTCTTCCATCACGGTGCCGGGGGTAATGACGCGGATTACTTTGCGTTCAAAAAGTTTGGTGTTGTTTTCCGCCGCGGAACCAACCTGCTCGCAAATAGCTATTTTTTTACCCGCTTTTAATAACCGCACAATATAGTTGTTTGCCGCATGATACGGAATCCCGCACATAGGGGTACCGTGCCGCGCGGTAAGCGTAAGCCCCAGGAGATTGCTTACTTCACGGGCTTGCTCGTCAAACATTTCATAAAAATCACCCAAGCGGAAAAACAAAATAACGCCGGGGTTTTTAGCCTTAATCTCTTGGTATTGCTTCATCAGCGGGGTAGTAGCTTGGTTTTGCATAGCCATATTTTAGCAATTTAACGCGGGGGTTTAAACAAGTTTAACAGATTAATTTTTACTATACAAAGCGCTTCAAAATAAGGAAATAAACAAGAAAGACACACTTTTTATTTTTTTTGCTATAATATATGTACCTAGTTGTTTAAGTAAAGCCGGGGCGTAAGCCTCGGCGTCAATTTGTACGGTAGGATGGCTGAGCGGTCAAAAGCAACGGTCTGTAAAACCGTCGGGCTACGCCCTACATAGGTTCGAATCCTATTCCTACCACCATTTAAACCCCGCTCGTGCGGGGTTTTTTGTTGGGCTGGTGGGAAAGCATGCCAACCGCTTGGCTTAGAATACCTTTTACACGCGCCGCGCCCATGTTGTGCTTTTTTCCGCTCCTTTGGCCCGGCATACTGCGCTTAAAAATAAAACGGAACTCACCCCTCCGCCATTGAACCAAAAAACACGGCATTTTCAATATATAAAAACCCCTCCTTGCGGAGGGGCTTTGTTTTTATAGGGTTTCTTTTAACTGGCCCACCAGTTCCTGCCAGGGGCGTTTGGCCTCTCCGCCGCCTTGGGCAAAATCGGGCCGGCCTCCAGCGCGGCCGTTTAAGTCCGCCGCGATTTGCTTGGCTACGGTGACCGCGTCCACATTAGGCAGTTTGCCGGCCATCTTTACCACAAAAGAGCGCTTGCCCTCTTTGTCACAGGTAACGATAACCAACGCCTGCTGGTATTTTTGGGCCACCGTATCGGCAATGGTACGCAGTTCTTTGGGTTCGGCCCCTTCCGCGTTGCGGATAACCAAAGAGGTGCCGTTTTTCATGGTAAACGTTATTTCGTTCATGCCGCCGGCAGCCATGGTTTTCTCACGGAATTGGGTGTAGCGTTTTTTCACTTCTTTCAGCTCATCCATAATACCGTTTATGCGGCTAAAAACGTCTTTTACCGGAACCATTAAGCGGGAGCTTAGGCTTTCCGTATCTTTATAAACGGTTTTTAAATAGTCCAGCGCGGCCGGGCCCGCCACGCCCTCTATGCGGCGCACCCCGGCGGAAACGGAAGCTTCTTTCAAAACCAAAATGGTAATCACGTCCGCCGTGTTGCGCACGTGGGTGCCGGCGCAAAGTTCCAAGCTGTATTTTTGCTCCGGCGCTTCAAACGAGCCCCCCATCATCACAAAGCGGGCCGGATCCGCATAGGTTTCCCCCAGCAGGGTGACGGCCCCCAGTTTGTCCGCGTCCGCCAGCGGACGCACTTGGCAGTTAACCGCAAGCGCGTTTTCCACCGCTTGGTTGGCAATGGCCCAGGCGCGGTCCAATTCTTCCGGTTTGGGCGTGCGGGATAAAGTATAGTCAAAACGGAAGCGCTCCGGAGACACAAAAGAACCGCTTTGATGTACGCTGTCCCCAAATACTTGGCGCAAAGCCGCGTTTACCAAGTGAATGGCGCTGTGGTTTGCCATACAGCGTTTGCGCAAAGCCGCGTTTACGCTGAGGGTTACTTTCTGCCCTTGGGTTAAACGCCCGTTTACTTTATGCACGTACACTTTGCCCAACGGCTTTTGCACGTCTAACACGCGGGCGACGGGTTGGCCTTGGCACAAAATTTCCCCCGCGTCTCCCACTTGGCCGCCGGATTCGGCGTAAAAAGAGGTTTTGTCAAACACGGCGTAGCCTTCGCCCAGTAAATTTTCACACGGCTCCAGCGCGGCGGTGAACAAAGCCAGCACGTTGGCGTTTTGTTCTAACGCGTCATACCCCGTAAATACGGTGGCGGGATAGGTGTTTTCTATACGCTGGAGCATAATGGCTTTATCTTTGGAAAGCTCATCGGCGTAAGAACGGCTTTTGGCTTGCGCCGCTTCTTTGGCGGCCTCATAGCCGGCCTCGTCCACTTCCACCCCTTTGGCGGAAGCGATTTCTTTGGTAAGTTCCAAGGGGAAACCAAACGTTTCGTGCAGGTGAAACGCGTCCTGCCCGGATATTTTGCCTTTGCCCTGGGCTAGCAGGGCGGCCAGTTTTTCTTCCCCGGTGACCAAGGTTTTTAAGAAGGTGGTCTCTTCCATTTTTAATACGTCTTGGATGTGGGAAAGGTTTTTGTCTATTTCCGGGTACAAGCCATTAAAAATTTCTTTCACTTTAGGGGCCAGCGTATACAAATATGGTTTATCCGCCCCCATTAAGCGCGCATAACGCGCCGCGCGGCGGATCAAGCGGCGCAAGATGTAGCCGCGCCCTTCGTTAGAAGGCAAAATGCCTTCCGCAATCAAAAAGCTGGAGCTGCGCACATGGTCCGCAATAATACGCAGGGCGGATATTTCCTCTTTGGTTTTTCCCTTTAGATTCAAATCCAGCTTGGCTTGGTTGATAATGGGGGTGAACAAATCCGTTTCAAATACGTTTTTTACGTTTTGCATCACCATGCATAGGCGCTCCAGCCCCATGCCTGTATCAATATTATTATGGGGCAGCGGTTTAAAGGAGCCGTCTTCCTGGCGGTTGTAGCTTTCAAATACGATATTCCAAATTTCAACAAAGCGTCCGCAGTCGCACGTAATATCACAATGCGGGTTTTTGCAGCCCTTGGGGCCAAAATCGTAATAAATTTCCGTGCAGGGGCCGCAGGGGCCGGTGGGGCCCATGGTCCAAAAGTTGTCTGCCTCGTCCAATTCAAAAATGCGTTCCGCCGGCACGTATTGCAGCCATGCCGCGTAGGCCTCAGCGTCGCGCGGGGCAATGCCGCCCTTGTAAATGCTGACGTAAAGTTTATCCGCCGGAATACCCAAGGTTTTGGTTAAATATTCCCAGGCCCAGTCTATGGCTTCCTTTTTAAAATAATCGCCAAACGAAAAATTGCCCAGCATTTCAAAAAAAGTTAAGTGGCGTTCCGTAAAGCCTACGCTGTCTATATCCGTGGTGCGCACGCATTTCTGGCAGCTGGCGGCGTTTTTGAGGGAGTTGTCTATCCCCAAAAAATTGGCTTTAAACTGCACCATGCCCGCGGAGGTAAACAAAAGGGTAGGGTCCGAATGCGGAATAAGTGAGCTGGAAGCCACTACCGGCAGGCCTTTGGAGTGAAAGAATTGCAAAAAACCGTTTCTAATATCAGTGCTTTTCATAAGATTACCTAAAATACCTCTATAAAACTGTATAATTAAAGTATATCAAATACAGAGAGGGCGCGCCTCTCGCCTAAAGTCTATGAACCCTAGTTTCATGCACATTAAAACCATTTTTTTTGACGCGGACGACACCCTATGGGTCAATGAAACCCATTACCGTAATACCGAAAGAGCGTTTTTTAAGCTCATAGGGTTAAACGAGCAGGACGGCATCCGCGAACTGCTGCATACGGAAATGCAAAACATGCCTTTATACGGTTACGGGGCTAAAGCGTTCACCCTTTCTATGCTGGAAACGGCCCAGCGTATTTTGGGCGCGCAGCAAGCCGCCGCCGTTACCGCGCCAGTGCTGGAACTGGGGAAAAAACTCATCGCCGCCCCCATGGAACTGCTGCCCGGCGTGCGCCAAACCTTGCAAGAATTGGCCCCTTTTTATACCTTGGCCGTTGCCACCAAAGGGGACTTGCTGGACCAACAACGCAAATTGCAAAACTCCGGCCTGCGGGATTTTTTCGCCCATGCGGAAATTATGACGGACAAAACCCCTCAGGCTTATTTAAACTTATGCCGCGCCCTAAAAACCGAGCCCGCCCACACCCTGATGGTGGGCAATTCCGTCCGTTCAGATATTCTGCCCGCGTTGGAAGCGGGTTTGCAGGCCGTTTATATTCCCTGCCAAGACGGCTGGATATATGAAGAAGCGCCCAACACCCCCCTGCCGGATTTTGTCACTTTAAAAAATATACAAGAGCTGCCCGCCTTGTTAAAAGGAGAAACTCATGCATAAAATATTAGGATATCTTTTACTTTGCGCCGGGTTGTTTTTTATTTTCTTTGCCTGCGTGGGCATGTATAAAACGTTTATTTTAAAAGCCCCCGTCGCCCAAGTAGTTAAAATGAGCAATGTAACCGCCCAAACCGCCCAAGCGCAAATACAAATACCTATGGACGGGGTCAACCAGCTGGCCAATACCGCGTTGTTTGCCGTTCTGATGGTATTTTTGGCTACGGTTGGAGGAAAAGTAGCCTCTGCGGGGATTAATTTGTTAAAAGTGGAACGCATTTATGACGCGCTGAGTGAACTGGACTTAAACAAAAAAGAAGATTTGGAAACCTTAAAAAAAGTATGAAGATATTATTTATCATCAACCCAAAAAGCGGAAAAGGCCGTGACCCGCAAGAAATAATAGACGCCGTAACGCTTAATTTTCCCCAGGCTTCTTGGGCGTTAACAGAAGCCCCGGGCCACGCCACCCAGCTGGCCCAAAAAGCCGTACAGCAAAATTATGAGGCCGTAGCTGCCGTTGGAGGCGATGGAACCATCAACGAAACGGCCCGCGCGCTGGTGCATACCCAAACCGCTTTGGGGGTGATACCCAACGGCTCCGGCAACGGGCTGGCGCGGGAAATGGGAATGCCGTTATCTGTGGAAGAATCCCTGTTGCGCCTGCAAACGGCTCATGCCGTACCGTGTGACGCCGGAAAAGCGAACGGCGAACTGTTTTTAAATCTAGCCGGCGTAGGCATAGAAGCCCAAATAGCCTATGATTTTATGCAGTATGGCAAGAGCGGCAAGCGCGGCATGTGGCCTTATTTTAAACTGGGCGCTAAAGACGTGCTGACTTACCGCCCCCAACCCATAGAGCTGGAGTTGGACGGACAAAAAACCACCGTCAGCCCGCTTTCTTTGGCGTTTGCCAACGGCACCCAATATGGAAGCAATTTTAAAATTGCCCCCCAGGCCAGCTTAACAGACGGCTGGCTGGACTGCGTACTAATTAAAAATGAAAGCAAGTTAAAATTGCTTTGCGCCCTGCCCAGCTTTTTTACCAGCGACCCCGCCCACAAAGGCGTTACCCAAACCACGCGCGTTAAAAAAGCCGTTTTGCGCCAAGCGGGTGAAATTATCTATCACCTGGATGGCGAACCCAAAACCACACAAGACCGGCTGGAAATTTCCATAGAGCCCAGCGCTTTAAATTTATTGCTGCCCGTTAAGGCTCATTAATTATGGGAAAAAGAAAAACAAAACGCCTCCCCTTTCGGCTCCGTTCCAATAGGCGGTTTTGGGCATCGCTTATTACGGCCGTTATTTTGTTCTTTTTACAGCAGCAGGGCAAACCCATTAACCAAAACCAGCCCATGCCGGGGGAAGCGGCGTTAGAAGAAGTGGACATCGCTTCCGTATATGACGGAGATACTTTTAAAATTAATTTAAACTGTTCGCTGGCGGTATACTGTGAAAAAGTTCCCGTGCGCGTGCGCGGGGTGGACTGCCCGGAAATGAAAGGAAAAACCGCCAAAGAAAAACGTTTGGCCCAACAGGCGAAAGCTTTTACCAAAGACTTTTTATCCCAGCCGCCCATTATGCTCACCCACTGCGGGCGGGACAAATACTTCCGCCTGCTTTGTGATGTAAGCAACGCCCAAGGAGAGGATTTAGCCCAAGCGCTTATCCAGCGCGGGCTGGGCTATGCGTACGACGGCGGGGAAAAATCCAATCAGTTTAAATAACTTTATTGTTAAACGCATCAACCGCACTGTAAGTTATCATAAAAAATACCACAGTTTATTAAGAAAAAACTGCATCAACATACCAATAAGTAAAACCAACAATAATTCAACAAGCGCAAGCCCGCCTAATTGATCAGCTGTAAGGTTTTTCATAAACACCTCTTTTTTTGATTTCATTTCGTTTCTAACAAAATTTATCAAAAAAAACAAAGCAAGCCCTTTTTACATTAAGACATGAAACTCCCCGGGCTTACGCCCGGGGTTTCTTTCTATACGAACAATTTCATTGTTCGCCCCAAATCTTCTTTTCCCTGCATATCTATATATTTTCGTATTTGTTCTTCGTTTATCCCTACCGTGGATACAAAGTATCC
>NZ_CASEZB010000021.1:0-21939 GCF_949292495.1 Candidatus Avelusimicrobium aviculae | reverse complement strand
TAACGGCGGACAATACCCCGATTACAATTACCACGATAAGCAGCTCTGTAAGCGTAAAAGCACGCCTATTTTGCTTTTTAATTTTAGACACAATCCCCTCCATTGGTTTTAACTAAAAGCCACTGTATCAAAAAAAAAAAAACAAGTCAAGCAAGGTTTAAAACCAAATAAAAAAACCTAATAATTATGTAAAATAAGGGCAAGTCTATCTAAAAGGTACCGATTATGAAAGAAAAAACCATTTGTATCGTTACGCCGGACAGCCGCACCTATTACCGCGCTATCCCTTTGGCCAAAGAATATTTGGACAAAGACCATAATGTTATTAATATGGCCGGCCAATTGCCGGAAGGACAAATAGAGCAGGTAGAAGTAAGCAATAAAACCGTTAAAACCCTTAAAAACGGAAAGATTGACGGCGTATTGGAAGTAATTAACTTGGAAGAAAATGTGGTTACTTTCAGCGAACTTTACCAAGACGGCAAACTCATAGACGTAAAAGACCGCACCGAACACGGCCGCCATATTAAACCGGCGCTTTTGGTACCTAAAGCGTCCTTATATCCCGGTACGGTGGTAAAAACCAGCAAAGGCAGCCGCTCTTTTTATGTACAAGGCAAGGAAGTGGCGGAAGAAACGGTTTCTTCTAATGGAACGACTTTAGAATTACTAGGCCAAATCCCCGACGGACAAGTAAAAGAATTTAATGAAAACGACCAAGTAATTATGGAAGCCGAGTATAAAGGCAATAAGTTAAACGGGGAAATGATCCGTTATAACGAAGACGGAGAAATCATCTCCCGCGAAACTTACAGCGAAGGCATGCTGCAGGGCGCCGCCAAATACTATCAATACCGCAACGGCTTAAAATTAAAAGCGGAATGCACATATAAAAACTCCCTTCTGCACGGCCCCCGCATGGCTTATTATGAGGACGGCACACTAAAGCTGGAGGAAAACTACCGCCATGGAAAATTAAGCGGCGTACGTTCCAGCTATTACAGCAACGGGAAATTAGAAACCAGGGAAAATTTCTTAGAAGGCAAACTTTCCGGAGAGCGCACCGTATACTTTCCTACCGGAGAATTGTGGTATAAAGAAAACTATAAAGCCGGCAGATTGGAAGGAGAACGTTTGAGCTACTTCACCAACGGGGCAAAACGGCTGGAAGAATTTTACGTAGACGGCATGTTGGAAGGCAGCCGTAAAATCTATTCCGAAACGGGCGAAATCCTTACAAACGAAGACTACCACTGGGGCACTTTAACCCACAACACCGAACGGAGAAAAATACATGATAAGTAAGCAGTTTTGCCCCGCTAAAATAAATTTATTTTTAGAAGTAACGGGCAAACGGGCAAACGGTTACCATGAATTAGCCACCCTGTTTGCCAAATTAACTTTAGGGGATAATCTTACGGTGGATGCAGCTCCGGCCCCTCAAACGCATATCCAGTTAAACATTACCGGCCCGCTGGGGGACAAACTGGAGGCAGATGAAACCAACATCGCCTATAAAGCGGCCGCGCGCTTTTTTGAGCAATTTGGCATCACGGCCCATTGCCAAATAAATTTGGAAAAAAACATCCCCATGGGGGCTGGTTTAGGAGGTGGAAGCTCCGACGGGGCCGGGGTATTGCGCGCGTTATGCCAAATTTTTAACAAACCCCGCCAAAGCGTAATGGAACTGGCCGCCAAACTGGGGGCGGACGTACCCGTTTTTATGTATGATGAAACGTTCTTAAAAGGGGAAGGCATAGGGGAAATACTCACCCCGCTGCCTGCTCCGGGCCCGTTGCCCTATGTGGTGTTGGTTTATCCGTGTACGGTGGTTCCCACCAAAGATGTTTTTAAACGCCTGCGGCTGCCGGATAAAAAAGAAGTCTTGACAAACTGCTCTAATTTAGATAAATTGATATCATACATAGGATGCGGTAAGGGACTTTCCGCCTGGAAAAAGTTTCTTTTTAACAGGCTGGAAACGTGCGTGTTTCCTTATGTAATCTCCGTCAGAAACGCCAGAGAAGATATTTGTAAAACCAATGCGGAGGCGGTGTTAATGTCCGGCTCCGGTTCTACGGTATTTGCTTTAGTGGATACCCAAGAACAAGCCACCGATTTGGTAAATAATATCAGAAATAAAGAAAGATTAGTATTCTTTTCGGCATTTCGGAGGGAGACGGATGAAAATAACGGAAATACGGATACATCTTATGGGGGAGGACCGTCTTAAGGCGTTTGCCAGCGTTACTTTTGACGATTCGTTCGTTGTAAGAAACATGAAGGTAGTTGAAGGGACAAAAGGCGTTTTTCTTTGTATGCCTTCCCGCAAATTACCGGATGGTACCCATAAAGACATGGTTCATCCCATCAACCAGGAATTCAGGCAGTACTTGGAAGAGAACGTTTTGAAAGCCTATCAGGCCGAACTAGCTAAGAATCCCACCGGGGCTACGCAAAACACCACCGTTCTTGAACAAGAAACAGGGACAGACAACACGGGTAATGATGCGCACTGAAAAAGGGTTTTCAGAGCAGTTTAGAAGAAATTTCTAAACGGTTATGAAAGTTTTAATTCCGGATAGTGAAATGGTATCACCACTGGTTTTGGTCCAGTTATTCTAGGTTCGAATCCTAGTCCGGAAACCATATACTGGGGTACCGCCAAACCAAATCGGTTTGGCGGTATTTTTTATGCGTAAAACAAATGATTAACAGACTTCTTAAATACGGCTATTTCTTATTTACCGCTTCGTAGCGGGTATCCGTAGCGGAAAGATACGCCCCCGCCAGCATAAGCCCCAACGCCGCCCAAAATAAAACAGGAGGAGGTTCTTTAAAAATCACTAAAGACAAAAGAACCCCCACAAAAGGAGAGGCCGCATAATAAGCGCTGGTTTTTGCTGCCCCCAAATACCGCTGGGACAATACATAAAAAAATATACTTAACCCATAAGAAACAAACCCCAGCGCTAAAGAGCACGCCATATATTTTGCGCTTGGCGATTTTGCCCCCAGCAGCCAGGCAATCAGCAAAGCCCCCGCACCGGCCCCAATTCCTTTTACCATTACAATTTCCAACGGGTTTTTATTGGAAATCATGCGCGTGCAATTATTTTCAAACCCCCAGCAAACACACGCCCCCAACACATATAGCGAACCCACGGAAAAAGAAAACCCTTCCCTCTCCCCGGCGCAAAGCAACACACAGGCCGCCGTAATCAGCCCAATAGCCACCCATAACCGGCCGGAAATACGTTCTTTAAATATACATAAGGCGATAACCGCCGTGGTTACAATTTCAAAATTATTCATCAGGGATACATTTTCCGCGCTGGTCTTCAGCAAACCCGCCAGCAACAAAAGCGGCGCGGCAATATCCAACACAACCATGCCCACCGTATAGGGCAAATCCCGCCGGGAAAGGCCCGGCGCCTTGCTTTTTAAGCGGCAGCAGGAACCCGCCGCCCGCAATAGCCCCATGCCTATGCCCGCCCCCAAATATAATAATCCCGCCAAAACGGCAGGGGGCACCTCCCGCAGCAACAATTTAGATACCGGCGCGCTTAACGCGTATAAAACCGCAGCCAACACGGCGAACAATATAGGCCATTTTTGCATTTTCATAAAATTGAATTCCACTCACAAGCGAAGATATCCTGCCGCCAGTACGCCGGATTACCCCGGTTTATTGAAAAATAAAAACCCCGCCGGTTAAAATAAAAAATGCCAACAAGAAAACCTGTCAGCATTTTTGTCAGTTTGTACTATACAAAACTTACCCCCGGCGGGAGTTGAACTCGCAACCTCTTCCTTAGGACGGAATCGCTCTATCCATTTGAGCTACGGGGGCGTAAATTTATTTTTGAGATTTCTTCTTGCCTACGGAAGACTTCTTTTTAGCCGTAACGGCTTTTGCCCCTGCTTTTTTAGCTTTTGCTTTCCGTTTTTTAGAGGCTTGTTCTTTGGCGCTGCGCACTTCCTGCAAGCGTTTTTTTAACAGCCGCTCCAGCGGGCTCTTGCCAATTACTTCCCCTAAAATGTTTGTTTTCTGACGGGGCCGCATGGCACTGTGCAATTTACGTGTGCGGAAATCCACCGGGTTCATTTCCAAAATGCCGGCTTTTTGCGCGGCGCGGCGCAAAGTCATTACGGCGCGCTCTTCTATTTGGCGCACCCGTTCACGGGAAAGACCTAATTTATCAGCCACTTCCCCCAGTGTTTTGGGGTCATTATCCGCCAGTCCATAGCGCATGATAAGTACTTCCCGGTCCCGCGGGTTTAACTCCGCCATACTTTTTTTAATAGTGTCTTGGTTTTCCGCTTTCATAAATACATCGTGCGGATTTCCTTTTCCGTCATCTGAAATCATGTCTTCCAAAGTAAGATCTTCCTCATCATGTACTAAAGAGGTTAACGAATCCACCCCCTTGGCCGCGCTTAGCGTATCCATGATGGATTTTACCTGCCGGGCGGTTAAATTGAGTTCTTTGGCCATTTCATTTAAAGAAGGGTCTCTTCCGTTGGCTTCTTTTAACGCGTTCCAAGCGCGGAACCATCTCTTTAAATTGCCCCATGCGTGGGAAGGTATTTTAATAGAACCGGATTGTTCTTCTATATATTTGCGGATATACTGCTCAATCCAGTAAATAGCGTAGGTGGAAAAGCGGTATCCTTTTTCAGGCTCAAATTTTTCAATGGCCTGCATAAGGCCCAAGTTGCCTTCTTCAATCAAATCCATTAGTTCCATACCCGGGCGCTGAAAACGTTTTGCCGTAGGGATTACCAAACGCAAGTTAATTTCCATCATTTTATTTTTGGCGTCTTTATCGCCTTTTTTAACTTGCTTCCAAAGCTGGGCGATTTCTTCGCGGTTCATTTCGCGCGTTACTTGGCCCAAATGCTTGAAATATTCGTTTACACTGTCTAAGGATTCGTTTTCCATACATACATGATATCATACTTTGGCAACTCTATCAAAGCCAAAAAGAAAACCTCACAAAGGGAAATACAGAAGAAAAACCCCGGCAAACGCCGGGGTAAAATTATTTTTTTAATACACGAGTAAACACCTTACTCTTTATATTCATAACCGTCTTCTTTTAGCGCTTCGCACACGCGCCGGCCTATAGAACTTTGCGGGCGGCAATATTTATACACAATATGCGGGCTGGGAATAGTTTGCACGCCCAACGAATAGAGCTCTTTTAACGATTCCCCTCCGTTATTTCCAGGGTTTCTGCGCCAAGCGGTGGCGGTGGTTCCCCCCACTAAATTCCCGCTGGCGGTTTGTATGTTTAAACTAACCACAAAATCCATATTATACGCGTCCGCCCCGCTAAAAGCATACCCCGGCAGCTGCATATCTATTAACCGAAGCACATTCCGGGCGGAACTTTCAAACAGTACATTATCCGTATTATGATAATACTGGTGCATACGTGCGGAAATTTTTTCTAATAAAGCAGCTTCTTCCCGGGCTTTGCTTATCTCGTCTCCCTTAGACACAAAAACCGTATTACATCCTTGAAGCGCAGCCAGAACGGCTATAAATAAAAAAAGAATTTTTTTCATAAATTATCCTTTAGAGGTAATTTTATTGTACCGCTTTAAAATCAAATTTTAGCATAAAAAAGCCCCGCTTTAAACGGGGCTTTTTTAAAACATAAAACTTACAGCGGAATATTTCCCTTATGCGGGTTTTCCTTCGGGTTGCGCTTATTGCGAAGCACCTGGAAAGCCCGTATAATTTTGGCGCGCGCTTCAGCCGGCTCAATAATTTCATCAATAGAACCGTTGGAAGCGGCCTGATACGGGGAGGCAAACTTGTCCGAATATTCCTTCGTCAGTTTTTCTTTCAGAAGTTCTTTTTTCTGCTCGTCGGTTTCGGCTTTTAAATCGCGCGAATACAAAATATCCACCGCGCCGCGCGGGCCCATAACGGCAATCTCCGCGCTGGGGAAAGCAAAGTTAAAATCCCCGCGCAAATATTTAGAACCCATCGCAATATACGCCCCGCCGTACGCTTTGCGCAAAACCAACGTTACTTTAGGAATAGACGCCTCGGAATACGCATACAGCAATTTGGCGCCGTGGCGGATAATGCCCCCGTGTTCCTGCTGCACGCCGGGCAAATAACCGCCAATATCCACCAGCGTAAGAAGCGGGATATTAAAGGCGTTTAAAAAGCGGATAAAGCGGGCGGCTTTGTCGCTGGCGTCACAATCCAGCGCACCGCCTAAGCAGGCCGGGTTGTTGGCCACAACGCCCACCACTTCTCCGCCTAAGCGGATAAAACCGGTAACCACGTTTCTGGCAAAGTTTTGGTGAATTTCAAAAAAGCCGAAATCATCGGCCAAACGCCAAATAACGTGATGAATACGGAACGCTTTTTTAGGGTCCATTTCGCACACGCGTTCCAACACGTGTACAGGGCGGTCAAACACGTCAGAGGTAGACTCCAGCGGGGCTTTTTCATAGCAGTTTTGCGGCAGGAAGGTAAGCAGCTCGCGCACTTGGCGGAAGCAGTCCTGCTCGGACTTGGCCACAAATTGGCACACGCCGCTTTTCTCGCTGTGAGGGTGGGAACCGCCCAATGTGTCAAAATCCACTTCTTCACCGGTGGCCGCTTTCACCACGCTGGGACCGGTTACAAACATATGGCTGATGCCTTCCACCATAAAAATAAAATCCGTCAGCGCGGGAGAATACACCGCCCCGCCGGCGCACGGACCTAAAATAACGGAAATCTGCGGGATAACGCCGGAAGCTTTTACGTTACGGTAGAAAATTTCCCCGTAACCGTTTAAGCTGTCCACCCCTTCCTGGATGCGGGCGCCGCCGGAATCCAACAATCCGATAACGGGCACCTTGGCTTCTAAAGCGCGGTCCATCAAATCGGCAATTTTGCGGGCATGGGCCAACCCTAAAGAACCTCCCAGCTGGGTGAAATCCTGCGCGTAAACGGCCACTTCCCGGCCGTTGATGCGGCCAAAGCCGGTGATAACGCCGTCACCCTTAATATGTTTGTCTTTTACTCCGAAATCACTGCAGGAGCTTTCCATCAAACTGCGGATTTCAAAAAAGCTGTCTTGGTCTAATAGATAAGAAATGCGTTCGCGCGCGGTGAACTTGCCCTTGTCTTTTTGGGCTTTAATGCGGGCCTCGCCCGCGCCTTTCTGCGCGTCTTGGGAAACCTGGCGGAATTTAACTAAACTGGCCGGAGCGGGACGGTCCGATTTTTTATCTTCTCTAGGGTCTTCAAACAATTCAATCATGTGCCCTCCAAAATCTATTATGCTTATATTTTAGCAAACTTAGGCCCTTGCGTTCAGCGCGCCCAAGCCACGCACAACATAAACCCCTGCGGGCGGGAAGAGAGCTCCAGCTTAATTTCCGGCTCCCCCAAAGAGCGGTATACCTGAAGCGCTTCCCCGTAAAAAGAAATCTTATCCCCCACAAAACGCACGTCAAAACTGTTTAAGCTAAGGCCTGTGCCCAGCAGTTTCACCACCGCTTCCTTTTTGGTCCATAAGGCGGTTAAAAAAGAGTCGTCCATAGACTGGCGCTCCTGCGGGTGGAAAAAATCTTCCGCCCAGGCATTAATGCGGTGTTCCACTTTTTCTAAATCAATCCCCAAAAAACGGCACTCTTGGCTTATTGCCGCGGCCGCCCAGCCATGGCTGTGCGTAATACTAAAAGCACCCGTATACAGGGCGTTATCCACATAGACCTGCGGTTTTCCCCCCTCATGCGGCAGAATTTCCGCCCGGCCCGCATCCGCCCCCGGCTGGGGGAGCAGCAGCTGCTTTAACGCAAATCTGCCCCCAAGCCACTCGGTCCTGCGCTTGGGAAGTTTCAGCGTTTGGTAAAAAGCCAACTCCCTTGCAGACAGAATCCGCTCAGCCGGGGGCAGATTTGTTAAATCAACAAACTTTATTTGATACTTCATGCCGTCCAAAGTTACTGGCCGATAGCCTGGTAACCGTGGAATTCAACCCACACGTTGCCCTGTTCGTCAAACACATAAGCGTCATGCAGGGTTTTGCCGTCAGCCGTCAGCCCTTTGTTTACGCCGTAGAGGTACAGCGTCTGCGGAGGAACATCCCGCTTAAACACGGCCACTTCTTTAATGCCGTCCGGCAAAGTCATTTTGTTGGCAACGCTCATATCCTGGAAACCGCAGCATTGGAAAGCGGCCTCAATCAGCATGGGGTTAGCCAACAAGGCTTTAGGCGCCGGCCACTGCGGCTTGGGGGTGGTGTTGTAAACGGCCAGGGATTCCTTTTCGTTCACACGCAAAATCCCTCCCAAAACCTGGAAGCTGGGCCCGTGGAAATATTTTTTATAAATTTCTTCTTTGGTTACCACCGGGGCGGCGTTCACATCCAAATTGATGTTGTTTTTTACTTCGTCCCAAGTAGAGGTGAAAGAAGACAAGGTCTTAGCCGTAAAATGGCGGCGGGTATTGCCCATTTTAACGCCTTTGCTGTTAATAAAGTCAGACTCTATTTCCATGCTGGCGTTTTTCCCGTCAGAAACACCAATCACGCGCACGGCCTGCGGGCGGTTGCGCAGCAGCTTAATAGGCAGGAAGAAGTGTACGTCTTCCAACCCTTGCGGCACATTGCCCGTTAAAGCGGCAGCCGTTTCCATAAAGGTTTCTATGCCCATTACGCCCGGTACATAGGGGGTGCCCTCAATGGCGTGGTCAGAAAGGTACGGGTCAGATTTTAAATTAAATTCTTTTTCCCCGTGGAATTCTTTTCCGGCCTGTAATTTTTTTACTTCACCCAAAAAGTGGGTGGCGTCCCCCGCGGGTTGAGCGGCGGCAGGGGCGGAAGAAGAGCCGGCATCCGGGGCCGGGCTTTGCGGCGTGTTGTTATCGTCCGAATCATCGGAACCGAACGATTGTTCGGCTCCGATTTCGTCCATTTCAAACAGCAGCTGATGGTCCCAATCCAAGCGGCCCAAAGAACCGGTGAGCACGATTTCCGGCACGCGTCCGTAGACGATTTCGTCCAAGAAAATCTGCATACCGTCTTCCGGGTCCACAAAGTCTACGCCGTTGGAGCGCAGGAAGGTTTCCACACCGGCGCGCACGCCCATGCCTACGTTCTTGTAGGCGCTCATGGCAATGCTGATAGCGCGGTAACCTTGGTTGGACAAGGACAAGGCGGACTTAGCCAAGTAGTCGTTGGCGCTGGCGTAGTCGCTCTGGCCCAAGTTGCCGTATTTGCCCGCGATGGAAGAGGCAAAGGCAAAGAAGCCTTTATCTTTCACCACATTATTGGCCAAGAAGGAAGCAAAGCTGGTGGCCTTCACGTCAAAAATGCGGTAATATTCCATGGGGTCTTTGTCATAAATCAGTTTGGAGCGTTCCAACCCGGCAAAGTGGATGAGTCCGTCCACACGGCCGTTTTTGGCCTTAATCTTGGTGCAGACTTCTTTCATCATGGAAGAGTTCATCACGTCGCAGTGATAGTATTCCACTTCGCTGCCCAACTCGCGCAGTTTCTGCAGGTTGTTGTAGAGCGTTACGGAATCTTTCACCCGGCCAAAAGCGCGTTCCAACATCACGGGAGTGGCTTTTTGGGTATGGTCGGCGCGCATGTCTTCCCACATTTGTTTCTTAAGCGCGGCCAATTCGGATTCGTTCATCGTGGCCCACAGCGGCGTTTTTTCCTGGATTTCAATAATATCCAGCACGATGATTTTGCTGTGGTACTGGGCGGCAATCTTTTGCGCAAGCATCGCCCCGATACCGCGGCCCGAACCGGTGAAGATAATGGTCTTGCCGGCTAAGTCAAAGTGTTTTACGCTGCGGTCCAGCTGCATGGGCACGGACAAGATGGTGGAACGCACTTTGTCTTTGGTACCGATCATCAGGCGCATATCGCCGTGGAGTACTTCGTCCATGGTGATTTGGGCCATATCGTCCGGGGTGGCATCACTTTCAAAGTCTATTAACTTGGAAATAGCGCCGGTGCGTTCATACACGTCTTTGCGGTAGCAGGTGGTGCCGCCGGTCAACGCGCCCACAATGGGGTTGAACTCTTCTTTGGTGCTGTAACCAAAGTTACCGTCAATCTTGGTGTTTACGGCAAAGAACGTGTCCGCGTCCTGACGGTTAGACAGGCCTTTTTCAAACACGCGCAAGGCAATAAACAACGGCATGACGTATTTGGTCAGTTCAGCGTGCGGGCTGGCTTTTTTGTCAAATTTCTTTACGCTGGCCCCCAGCAAGTACACAATACCCTGTATGTTTGGATCTTCGGCCGCGTATTCTTTCAAAGCGGCTTCGGTTTCCTCATAGGATTCCCAATTTACAATGGTGGTGTTTTTGCTGCGGGTTTTAAGCGTGGTGAATACATGCGTTTTAACGCCCAGTTCTTTAAATTCTTCCTGATAGGCTTTAATCAGCTGGGAGTTATCGGCAAAAATGAGTACGGTGCGGTCCTTAGACAGGCGGCGGTTTTCGCGTTCCGTCAGCGGGGCATCGGCCGCCATGGTTACATAACGAAGTTTCTTTTCGTGGCAGTGTTCGCCTTTGTAACCGGGGGCTTCTGGGCGTTCCGCCAAAGACTCATGGCGTACAATAGGTGCCGTGGGGTTGGTGGTTAACGCGTCTTCAGCCGGTTTGCCGATGTGTTCCGCCGTAGGCTTGCTGACAACAGCCGGTTTTGCCGCGGCCGGTTTGGCCGGGGCGGCAGGCGCGGCCACAGCCGCAGCCGGGGCTTGAGCCGCAGGGGCCGCCGGGGCTTGAGCCGCAGGGGCCGCAGGTGCGGCCGCAGCGGCAGGAGCAGACGGATTATTTACCGCGTTCAACGCAAAGTTAATGCAGTGGCGGATGGTAGGATAATCCTTCAGTTGGATACCTTCCTGCTGGGCAATGCCGTAATGTTCGCGCATAGCGGCAAACAGTTCGGCTTGTTTTACCGTATCAATGCCCAGGTCCGCTTCCATGTCTAAATCCAAATCCAGCATGTCCTTGGGGTAGCCGGTCTTTTCCGCTACCATGGCTACGATTTCTTCGGTCACTTGGGCCGGGTCTAACTTGCCGGCGGCCGGTTTAGCGGCCGGAGCCGATACAGGAGCCGGCGCCGCAACAGACACGGGTTGAGCGGCAGGAGCCGGCGCCGCGGGCTGGGCCGCAGGGGCCGCAATGGGCATAGCGGCGGGAGCCGCGGCGGCAGCGCCTTCGCTTCCCGCGTTGGCCAAGGCGTATTTAATAATAGAGCGAATGGTCGGGTAGTCTTTGAGCTGTACACCTTCTTGACGCGCGATGTGATACGTCTCACGCATAATGGCAAACAGTTCGGCTTGTTTTACCGTATCAATACCCAAGTCCGCTTCCATGTCTAAATCCAAGTCCAACATGTCTTGCGGGTAACCAGTCTTTTCGGCAATAATAGAGCGGATATTATTGGTTACGTCTTCTTCTTTCAAAGAAGGCATGGCGGACGCTTGCGCCGCAGGAGCCGGCGCGGGCTGAGCCACAGCCGGAGCAGGGGCCGGAGCCGCCACAGCGGGCTGAGCAGCAGGAGCGGCGGCAGCGCCTTCGCTTCCCGCGTTAGCCATGGCGTATTTAATAATGGAGCGAATGGTCGGGTAGTCTTTGAGCTGTACGCCTTCTTGACGCGCGATGTGATACGTCTCACGCATAATGGCAAACAGTTCGGCTTGTTTTACCGTATCAATACCCAAGTCCGCTTCCATATCTAAGTCCAAGTCCAGCATGTCCTGCGGGTAGCCGGTTTTTTCGGAAATGATGTTTAAGATATTGGCTTGCACATCGGCTTCGTTCAAAGACGGCATCGGCTTAGAAGCCGCGGCAGGAGCCGCTTGTACAGGGGCCGGCGCAGGCTGAGCCGCGGGGGCCGGGGCCGCCGGAGCGGGAGCCGCAGGGGCTACAGCAGGCTGAGCGGCAGGAGCGGCGGCAGCAGTGCCTTCGCTTCCCGCATTGGCCATGGCGTATTTAATAATGGAGCGAATGGTCGGGTAGTCTTTGAGCTGTACGCCTTCTTGACGCGCGATGTGATACGTCTCACGCATAATGGCAAACAGTTCGGCTTGTTTTACCGTATCAATGCCCAGGTCCGCTTCCATGTCTAAGTCCAGGTCCAGCATGTCTTGCGGGTAGCCAGTCTTCTCGGAAATGATGTTTAAGATATTGGCTTGTACGTCTTCTTCGTTCAAAGAAGGCATCGGTTTAGAAGCCGGGGCCGCAGCAGCCTGTACAGGCGCGGCAGCGGGTTGAGCCGCAGGGGCCGGCTGAGCGGCGGGAGCCGCGGCGGCAGTGCCTTCGCTTCCCGCATTGGCCATAGCATATTTAATAATGGAGCGAATGGTCGGGTAGTCTTTGAGCTGTACGCCTTCTTGACGCGCGATGTGATACGTCTCACGCATAATGGCAAACAGTTCGGCTTGTTTTACCGTATCAATGCCCAGGTCCGCTTCCATATCTAAGTCCAAGTCCAGCATGTCCTGCGGGTAGCCGGTTTTTTCGGAAATGATGTTTAAGATATTGGCTTGCACATCGGCTTCGTTCAAAGACGGCATAGGCTTAGAAGCCGCAACAGGAGCGGCTTGAGCCGCAGGAGCCGGCTGAGCGGCCGGGGCCGCTTGTACAGAAGCCGGCGCAGGCTGAGCCGCAGGGGCGGCTACAGCAGGAGCGGTGTGATGAATGGAATTTACTTTATCCACAAACGCTTGGGAACCTTCCATAATTAAAGAAGGTTTCACACCGTGTTTATAATTATCTTTTACGCGCAGGGTGTTCTGCACCACTTCCAACACCGGGGCTTGCTGACCGGAAATTTCTTTCAGCCAAGCCTCGTGGCGGGCGGCGTCTACAATGCGGGGTTCTTTTACGTCCCACACTTTTTCCAACAAAGTCATACCCAGCTGAGAGCCGAAACCGGCCGCCAATCTAAGCGCGTATTTAAAGTTATAATGCCCGCCTTTGCTAAGGGTAATGCCTTCCAGTTCCGGGTCCGCTTCTTTAAAGTTGGCGATAGGCGGCACCAAACCCGTGTTTAAACAATGTACGGCAATGGCGTCTTCCAACCCGGCGCCCATAGAGTGACCGGTAAACCCTTTGGTATTGCTGACGATGACACTGCTGACATCTTTGCCAAAGGTGGATTTAAGCGCATACGCTTCCGCGCTGGCGGAACCGCCGCGGGCCGGGGTATACGTTTCATGAGAGATAAATACCAACTGTTTGGCGATATCGCCGCGGGAAACGCCGCTCTTGCGTTCGGCCTCGGTCACCAAGTCATTCATTACCTGGGCCACGTGGCCTACGTCCAAACGGGTTACGTGGAAACCGCTATTGCGGATTTCCGTAGCCAACACTTTAGCAAGCGGCTTCATGCCGCGTTTGGCTACTTCCTGCGCGTCTTCTACAATTAAAGACACGGCGCCCATACCCACAATCATGCCGTTGCGGCGGCGGTCAAAAGGCAGGGCGGCTTTGGTTACATCGGCTTCCGTGGTGGCGGCGCCGGAGGCTAAGAAAGCCGTTAAAATCCATTCGGATACATTGTCATTGGTAATATCGTCCGCGCTGATGACAATAACTCTCTTTGCGCGGCCCAGCTTAATCCAGTCCTGCGCTACGGCAAGGGCTTGAGCCGTGGAGGCGCAGGCCGCACTCATGGAAGTGGCCGGCCCGCGGGCGCGAATCCACTGGCAGAAGTGAGAGTGGGCAATAATAATGGTTTTTAAGACAAATTCAGACGTAAAAGACTGGGGTTCCACTTCTTTGTCTTTAAAGTTTTCATTATACCAGGCTTCAATTTCCGCTTTGAGGGCCGGGTCCGAAATTTGGGCGATAAATTTATCGCAGAAAGCGCGTACTTCTTTGGCGGTTTTGTTGTTAAGCAAACCGGCCACGCGTTTGGATAAATCCCCCATCATGCTGTTGGCCACGGGGAAAGCAGAAGTAAAGATGACGCCGGTGTCATCAATCATATCCGCCGGCAGACCCCAGCGGTCCGGCAAATAGCCGCCCGTGGAGGTGGGTTTATAGTAAAGCACCAGCGGAATACCGGCGTCTTTCAAAGCCAAAATGCCGGCGGCAATAGCCAGCTGGAAGGAGCGGTCCATAGAGCGCACCCATTTGGCCGGCAGGCCAAATTCTTTTTCCGCGTCAAACGCGCCGCCCTTGGCTGCCAATTTAATGGCTTGGCTGGGAGAAGTCAAACGTTCAAAGCGGTGGTTTCCGTCTTTGGATTTGATAACAAATTCTACGTGTTTATCAATTTGTTTTTGTTGGATATCGGCGGAAACGGGCTCAATCAAGTTACGGCCGGAGAGGATTTCGTCCAATACTCCGTCGCGGAAGATACGGTCCCAGCTGCCGGGGCCGCCGGCGGCAATACCGCTGATTACTACTTCTTTATCACAGCAGTTCTTGCCGGAAGCTTGGGCAGGGGCAGCCTGGCAGGAGCAGGAAGCGCCCAGCTCTTTTTCCACTGGTGTAGCCGTACCGGTTACCCAGTTTACAAAAGCGGGGTTATAAGTGGAATGGTCCCCATACATATCGGTTCCAGTCCAATTTAAACCGATGCCGGAAGAAATTAAGTTGGCAAATAGGTCGTTAAATTCGCAAATGCCGCCTTTTTTAGGATGGTTGGAAGCCAGCACTTTAATGTCTTTCTTGTCAGACAAGGTGCTGGAAGCCAAGGCGGAAAGCACGCGTTTAGGGCCGCATTCTACAAATAAGCGAACGCCGGAATCATAGGTGGTCTTAAGCTGTTTAATCCATTCCACGGAGTGGGAAATCTGCGTGACCATAAGGTCTTTGATTTTTTCCGGGTCGCTGGGATAAAATTCCGCCGTAACGTTGGTGGTAATGGGCATGGTGGGCGCATGGAAAGTAAGCGTATCCAAAAACGCGCGGTACTGCGGCATAGCCGGGCGCACAATGGCGGAGTGGAAAGCGTGAGACACCGGGATTTGTACCGCCTGTATGCCCATATCGGTAAACATTTTAATGGCATCGTCAATAGATTTGCTGGCGCCGGCAATAACCGTTTGGGTGGGGCAGTTTTTGTTGGCTACGGCCACATAACCGCTGATGCGGGCCAATTCCGGTTCCACCCGTTCCACCGGGGCGGCGATGGAAGCCATCTTGCCGTTGTCTTCCACTTTAATTTCAGACATTACCTTCCCGCGGGTGCATACGGCTTTTAAGCCGTTTTCAAAATCAAAGATACCGGCGGCTACCGCGGCGGCGTATTCGCCCAAGCTGTGGCCCATGACCACATCCGGCTTAATGCCAAAGGAAGACAGCAAGCGCATCATGGCGATATCCGCCGTCAGCACGGCGGGCTGGGTCATTTCGGTTTTCTTAATGGCGGCTTCACGCACGGCAATTTGTTCTTTGGTTTCGCCGGGTTTGCTCCATAACGTTTCGGTTAAAGTTTGGCCGATAATGCCCATAAGCAGGCGGTCAGCCTCGTCAAACGTATCCTGCACTACTTTGTATTTGGAGGCCAAGTCTTTCATCATGTCCACATATTGGGAACCCTGGCCGGGGAACATAAAGCATACTTTGGGTTTAATTTCCGTAGGAGTAAACGGATAAATGCCTTTCATTCTTAAATACAGAGATTCTTGTTCCCATACGTCCTGCGTACCGGCGATTTTTTTGAAAAATTCAATTTTTTCTTTTAATTTTTCCGGGCTTTCCACGTTAATGGTTACGGCAAACTTCTGCGGTTTGGTTACGTGGTTTTTATAAGAAATGCTGGGCAAGTAGGCCGGGTCATACTGAATGGCCACCACGGCTTTGTCCAAAACGTCAAAAAGTTCCTGCTTTGTTGCGGCGGAGAAGGTCAAAACGTCACCTTGGATTTTCTCCCCCGGAACGTGAAGCGTATAGGAATTACTGCTGGTCATGTTTACATTCTCCTGTTTAGTAGGGGTTACGGCTGAGGCACAAACTTTGGTTTCTTCTTTTTTGAGTAAGGCGTCGTTCATTTCTTCCATAGCTACGTGGAAGTTCGTCCCGCCGAAACCGAAGGCGGAAACGTTGGCGCGGCGCACTTTGTCGCTGGTCCAGTCCTGCGTTTTGGTAATTACGCGGAAGGGACAGGTGGCCCAATCCACAATGGGGTTGGGGGTTTCAAAATTGATGGAAGGGGGCAATACCTTATTATATAAGGCCAAGGAGGTCTTAATTAAGGAAGCGATACCCGCCGCCGCTTTGGCGTGGCCGATTTGGCTCTTCACGCTGCCTAACCCAATGCTGCCGGGTTTAGCATACGGGGCAAAAATTTCGTTTAAGGCGTTCAGCTCGGTAGCGTCACCCACGCGGGTGCCGGTACCGTGGGCTTCCAAAAGACCCACTTCGCCGGGGGTATAGTCCAGCTGTTCAAAGGCTTTTTCCACCGCCAGTTTCTGCCCTTTGGGGTTGGGGGCGGTGATGCCTTTGCCTTTCCCATCGGAAGAAGCTCCCACCGCGCGGATGACCGCGTAAATTCTGTCTCCGTCTTTTACCGCGTCGGACAAGCGTTTCAAAATCACCATGCCGGCGCCTTCCGCCATAACAAATCCGTTGGCGCGAGCGTCAAACGGATAAGAACCCGTTTCAGACAAAGCACCGATTTTGCAAAATTTAATGTAAGCGGAGGGAGACATCATCTGGTCCACACCGCCCGCTATGGCCATATCAAAATTACCCATGCGCAAACCGTTTACGGCTTGGTCAATAGCCGCCAAAGAGGTGGCGCAGGCAGCGTCTACGGCAAAGTTGGTTCCGTGCAAATCAAACACATTGGCTACGCGGCCGGGAATAACGTTGGCCAACTCTCCGGGCATGGAGTCTTCGGTAATAGGGATAAAGCGTTCGCGCACGCCGGCGTCCATTTCGTCCATCATTTTTTGGGCGTCCGCCGGGTTTAAGTGTTTGAACGTTTCCGTATTTTTCAAAATTTCATATAAAAAGGGGCGGTTTAAACGGGTGTTGGACATCTCGTTCTTCATGCCGCCCATAGAGTTGCCGATAATAACCGCGGTGCGGTTATGGTCAAATTCTTTTTTGTCATAACCGGCGTCTTCCAGCGCCATGCGGGTGGTTTCCACGGCTAAGTGTTGCACCGTGTCCATTTGTTTGGCCACTTGCGGAGGAATGCGGTATTTAATAGAGTTGAATTTAAACGTTTCAGGTATGAAACCGCCGATTTTGGAATAGGTCTTGTCTTCGGCTTTGTGGTCAGGACTGTAAAACAGGTTGTAGTCCCAGTAGGATTTGGGGATTTCGGTAATGCAGTTTTTTCCTTCTTTAATATTGTTCCAGAACTCGTCTTTATTTAAAGCTCCGGGCATGATAGCGCCTATGCCCACTATGGCTATAGGTTCAAGGTTTTTATTTTTCATTTGGTCTCCTAATCAATGGTTCCCACAAAATACTATATAGGTATATGATATTAAATTTTGGGGAGCCAAAACAAATTAAGAGCAACCTTTTTATAAAAAACACTTGCAAAATCTAAGCCGATATGTTAAATTTTTTGAAGCCGTTTTTTTAAACCGCCGCTTCATTTTTGGCTTATAAATCAAAAGCCCCGCAAAAAAAGCGGGGCTTTTGCGCAATATCCCAGCAAAATTAAGCTTCCTTTTCTCCGTCCACTTTCATGTTTTCCAGTTCTTCTATCAGGCTGAGCAAAGTGGGCTGCAGTTTGGTAATGTATTCTTGCTCAAAGGTGGTCAAGCGTTGTTCCAATCGGCCCATTTGCTTGGCCATTTCCGCCAACGTTTTATCATCAGTGGTTTTCATTTCTTCCAAACGGTAATGTAAATCTTTCACCTTTTCTTTTAAATCAGCCATTTCCAATGCGGACGTATTCTGCAACGATCCCAAAATAGAAGCGCGGGACGGAAAGGCGGCAGGTTTTGAGACCGTCATCATGGTTAAATCTTCCACAGGGGAATCAAAATCCGTTTCTCCGGCTAAAGCGGCACGGTATTTTGCCGTAAACCAAAACAGCAAAACAAAACATACTACAAACCCGGCAGATAATAAAATTAATGTGTGTTCCATAGGTAATATATCATACCATATTTTTAGGGCGTGTTAGCAGGCTTTATTTGCGTATTACCACAAAGCAGGCGCCAAAAATAACCAGATACAGCAATAAAGTGGCCGCCGTGCGCACATAGCCGCCAAAACCCGGCCCCCATAAATACACACAGGCACCCAACAATACAAAAGACACTATACCCAGCCAGCCGAATTTTAATTTCATTTTCCTTCCCTGTTTAAAACTACTTAATCACGGTTCCCGTTTGCCCGGTTTGATAAAACACAATGCGTATTTCCACCCCTTTGGCCTTAGCCAAAAGGACGGCGTCCGGATGCAGCACATTGGCCCCGTTTAACGCCAGTTTATACATTTCATCAAAATCAAGCACTTCATAGCGCTGGGCTTTTACGTCTTTATTAGGGTCGGCGGAGTAAACTCCGTCCACGTCTTTCACCATTTCCACGTGATTGGCGCCCAGCTGGCTGGCCAAAAACACGGCAGACACGTCGCTCCCGCCGCGTTTTAATGTGGTAATTTCTTTATTTTCCCCTATCCCCTGAAAGCCGGCCACTATCGGCACATGCCCTTGCTGGATTTCCCGCACCAAGCGGTCCCCTTTCAAAGAAAGAATATCCGCCCCGGTATGCGTGCCAGTGGTAATCAGACCGATTTGGCTTCCCGTAAGCGATATGGCGGGCACGTCTACCGCCCTAAGCGCGATGGATAACAGCGCCACGCTGACCCGCTCCCCGGTGGTAACCAGCATATCCAGTTCTCTCTTTTCCGGGTTGGCGGCAATGCTGTAAGCGTGGTCCAGCAAAACGTCCGTCAAGTTGCCGTTGGCTGAAGCCACCACCACCGGAATAAAGCCCGACTCATAGCGGGATTTAATCAACTGCGCCGCTTGCAGCAGTTTTTGTTTGTTAGCCAGCGTATTGCCGCCAAATTTCATAATGCAAATTTTTTTCATATTCATCCTTTATATCCACTGCGGCACGTGCTGGCCGGACAGCATTTCCTCGTAAGAAGTACGGCGGCGAACAACGCAAAACTCTTCGCCGTGCACCATTACCTCAGGCACTAACGGGCGGAAATTATATATGGAAGACATGGCCGCCCCATAGGCCCCAGCACACATTATAGCAAGTAGCTCGCCTTGTTGGACAGGCTCTATAATGCGGTCTTTGGCAAACACGTCGCTGGACTCGCAAATCGGCCCCACCACATCGGCAATAATCGGGGCGATGCCGCGGCGTTCCACCGGTAAAATGGTATGCCACGCGTCATACATAGCGGGGCGGACCAAGTCATTCATGCCCGCGTCCACGATAATGAAGTTTTTCTCCCCCATTTGCTTGGTATACAGCACCTGGGTAACCAAAATACCCATATTGCCGGTAATGCTGCGGCCAGGCTCCACAATAATATGTTTGTTTAAATCGCCCAGGGTTTCACGCACCACCTCGGCATACGCCTCACAGGTGGGAGGGAGTTCCACATTATAATTAATGCCCAAGCCGCCGCCTAGGTCTATATTTTGTAATACAATGCCTTCTTTTTCCAGTTCACGCACCATTTGGGCAATTTTGGTAAAAGCCAAACGAAACGGCTGCAAGTCCAATAATTGGGAACCAATATGTACCGCTATCCCGGCCAAGCGGATACCCGGCATACGGGCGGCCGCGCGGTAAAGCGGGAGGGCGTCGTCCCAATCCACGCCGAATTTATCTCCTTGTTTACCGGTGGATATTTTTACATGGGTGAGGGCGTCCACGTCCGGATTAACGCGCAACGCCACATTGGCTTTTAAACCCAAATCAATAGCTAGGCGGTTGATGGTTTCCACTTCCGCTATGGATTCGGCATTAATTTGCAAAATTTGGGTTTTGATGGCTTCTTCCAGCTCCTCTTTGGTTTTACCTACCCCCGAAAACACAATTTTATCCGCCGGAATACCCGCTTTTAAAGCCACGTACATTTCCCCCGCGGACACCACATCCGCCCCGCTGCCCAGCCGCGCAAGCGTTTTTAAAACGCCCAAATTGGGGTTGGCTTTTACGGAATAACAAACCGTATGGTTAAAATTCCCAAGCGCATTTTGATAGGCTTGAAAATTGCCGGCCAGTTTGCCGGAAGAATAGCAATAAAACGGGGTGCCCACTTCTTCGGCCAGTTTATGTAAGGCCACTCCTTCGGCAAATAATTCTTCGTTATGGTAGGTAAAACACATAATTTCTCCTTAAATTAAAAACCCCCGCTTGTACTTAAGCGGGGGTTTAACTAAACAATAAAGTGGTTTCTTATTTTTCCGCTAAAGCACAAGCCAAACCGCAAGAGCACTTTTTGCTCTTGTTCTGTTTAGCTGCGCGTTTAACAAAAGAAATAATCAACATACGCTTAGTGTATTAAAAAAAAACGAACGATGCAAGAAATATTTATTACGGCAAAGAAGCAACAGGCGCAAATCGCTTTTTGCGCCAATCCGCTAGTTCCAATCTTTACGCAATTTTTTAATGGCTTTTTTCAGTTCCGGCTTGAGCGTAGGGTCCACCAAATCTATAAACAATTTTCCGTCTAAATGGTCCACCTCGTGCTGGAAGGCCTTGGCAAGCAAGCCGCGCGCGCGCAAGGTTTGTTCTTTTCCGTTTTCATCCAAAAAAGAAACGGTAACATCTGTGGCGCGGGTTACTTCCGCCCATAAACCGGGCAGGGACAGGCACCCCTCTTCCTCCAGCTTTTCCCCCCGCATGGAAATAATCTGCGGATTAATAATCACATAACGCTTGTAGGCGTTTTCATCTTTAGAAGAAGTATCCGGTATTAAAATAACCGCCAAACGGTACGGCAAACCAATCTGGTTGGCCGCCAAACCCACCCCGCGAACGGATAGGCAGGTTTCTTCCATATCTTTTAAGAGTTGGGGCAGCTGCGGCGCCAGGGCGTTGTAGTCCACCGGTTTTAATTTTTGGCGCAAGATATCATCGCCGTATTTTACAATTTTGCGTATTGCCATAAACTTATTTTACCATATTGCAAGGCCCCTATAAAAAGGGCCTGCCCTTACGGGCAGACCCTTGACAGGAAGTGCCTTTGTATTACAAAAGGCAGTCCAAATTTATAAAACTAACACATGGCAGTAATAGCACACGCTTTGTTATGGGCAGTTGCATTATCCGGGCATCCTTGTGGGCCAGTATAATAGACACAAGAATTACTAGAATCACTCCACACACAATTTGGACCACACCAATAGAAAGTCCCATCCATTCCACAATATGTATCAATAAAACGACCATCAATAGCGCGACCACGTTTACAATCGCCCCATTTTCCATTACTGCCACATATACGAGTTCCAAGGCAGGTTTTATAGTCACCACAATTTTCTTTTGCACCCGGAGTACATTCAGTAGGTCCTGGCGTCTTACACGTTCTGGAACTTTCTACACATTTGCACTGGCTTTGGTTCCAGGTGTAGTTAATCTGCCCCGTCTGTCCGTTCGGGCACGGTTGCGGACTGCAAGTTTGAGGGGTGCAAGAGGGAGGAATGGGTGGTCTGCTGCCTTCCAATACTAAGATTTTTACGCTTTCACCACCCTTATCCGGGTGTTTTACCGTTTTGCGTGTTTCCCATTTTAACGTTTTGGCACCTACGCCGTCCGTGCTGGGAAGCGGCACCCAGTTACCCGCTAAACGAAGCGGAGTAGTGGGCCTGTCTAGATTGCGGTAGGAATACGTCCCCACCCCGGTAATATTTAATTTTCCTTTTACCGTGGCGTATACGCTTTCCAAACGAAGCTGATTTGCGTTCGTGGTAATTTGGTTAATGCGGCTGGCCGGATCGTTATACCCGCTGGGGCCCACAAACCGGGCGGCGCCCCCGTTGAACTTAACGTTTAAGTTC
>NZ_CASEZB010000020.1:0-22401 GCF_949292495.1 Candidatus Avelusimicrobium aviculae | reverse complement strand
TGATATCGGCAGTGATAAACGCAGTGGCTTAATTTGGTAAGTTCCATATTGAGATGGTACTAAATATGAAGATTTGGGGATACACACTCCATCCCTCGGGCTTACGCCCGGGGTTTATTGTGAGCAGTAGTTATAAAAAACCCGGCTTTTACAAGCCGGGTTTTTATAAGATATACACCAAACTGTTAATAAACGGTGTTCCAATCCCTAGTGGTAAAAGTAAATTCCACCCGGCGGTTGGTGCGGCGGCCCTCATCGGAATTATCCAACGTTAAAGGGCGGTCTTTTCCATGAGCGTGAATGCGGATGGACTCCGCCGATACCCCGCGGCTTACCAAATAAGATTTCATAGCCGCCGCGCGGGAACCGCTCAGCCAATAATTATATTCTTTAGAACCTAAAATGTCCGTATGCCCCTCAATAATCAAGCGCAGATGGGGCTGGTCTTTCATAATATTGGCCACTTTATCCAAAAACGGGTACGCATAATCCGGCGGGCGGATAGAGTCAAATTCATATGTAATGGTGGGGAGCTTTAAACTTTTAAGCATTTCTTTTTCACTTTGCCTATAAAGTTTAGCATTGCGTTTGGCCTCCAACTCAATAACGGGGTCCGGCTTGACCTCCGGGATTTCTTCTTCTTTTTGAGAAGTGGCGCATCCCACAAAAGAAAACGCAAATAAAAATAATAAAGCGGCTTTGGTAAAATTCATAATATTCCTCCTGCCCTCATTATAGCAAAAGGCCCTAAAGGCTGCATAACAATTTTATGGAATTGTTTTATCCACAGTTATCAACACCCTGTTGATAAGTTGTGGATAACCCCCCTTTTACTCTACAAATAAATTCCGCGGAAAGGGTTTTCCCGGCCTTTTTGGTTTTTCACCGCGCCCCGCTTGTGGATAACCCGCCCAATCTGTGGATAACTGTGGCTTTTGTATAGTAAAAAGCCTATTTAAAAAGGGGAAACTCCGTCGAAGAACATGGATTTACCCTAAAAAATAGGCTTTTTAGCATTTTTTTAAAAAAACTGTTGACAAGTATGCTTTTTTTTGTTCAATTTTTGCAAAAAAACGCCTTTTTTATTGTTTTTTAAGCGTAATTTTGGCGGAAAAGTCTTTTAAAGGCGTTTTTACGGTTAGTTTTACGCGCCCAGGCTCCGCGCCGGATATGGAGGACAGGCTTCCCTTTTCCGCGTTCCACTCCAAAACCGGCGGACTGATTAGTAAAGAGGACGGGTAAAAATTGTATTTTTCCCCGTTCTTCAAACGGGCCACTATGTCCACTTTCGCCCCGGGGGAAGACAAAGCGAATTTACGCGGGAAAATATTCCAATCCAATTTTTTAATGGATACTTGTTTCTTATCGGCAAACCAATAAGGAAAAGGGGTTTCCTCAAAAGGTTTTTCTTCTTTTCCTTCCCTTAAAACAAAATGCTGCCCATAGTGAAAACGGGCTTTCTCCAGCATAGCTTGAAAACCGGCCAAAGACTCCCGGTCTCCCACCGCCATTAAACGCAAATCCCGCGGCAGAGCCATTGCGTTTAATAACGCCGGGTCCACCTGCAAAAGCAACGCTTTGGAAAACAATAAATGCCGGTACAAAAGAGAGAAAGAAGCCACTCCCCCTTCTGTTCCCACGGCAATCAGCGCCCGGTGGGAAGCGTCCGCCAACGTGGAGTAGTTCGTGTCCACATAGGGGATTAGTTCCTGGGTAAAAAAGCGGGTTACACGGGCGGCATCTGCCAAGTCTTCCGGGGTTAAATTAATACCCACTACTAAGGGTTTAGGCTCAGCCCGGGCAATGAACTGGGCGGCCGCTTGGGCGTCTTTCGGAACAGCCCCCAACACATACACCACCGGATAGCGCCCTTTTAAAGGCACTTTTTCTTCCGGCAGAAAAAACGTTACCGTTTTACCCGGCAGCGTATTGGAAGGGAAATTAATAAAAGTTTCCCTCCCGGGGTTAATTAAAAGCAAAGGTTCCGTTATTTGCAGCTGCGCAAAAGCGGAAATTGCCGCAAACAAGAAGAAGAAAAGAGAAAAATATTTTTTCATACTTGATTATTTTAACAAAATACATATAGTAATTGTACAGGACCTAAACCAGCCCTGGGCCCAAAGGCCCTTGCTTTTGTTTGATGAAAACGTTATCTTAGTATAAAAGGAACTTGAAAGATTTTGATAGTTTAGGAGCAGTGCCTTATGACCAAAACCAACAACTTACGCTTTTTGCTGGCGCTAGGAAATAAAAAAGTAGTGGTGGTGAAAGAACAAAACAAGCTGAACGTATACAGCGATAACCATCCCGCCGGTTCCAAAAACCGCCTTTCCGTAGAACGTTTGGCCGAAGCCGTATCCAACCGCTGATGATTTTATGTGTGTAAAAATCCCCCGTTTTCCACGGGGGATTTTTTTATTGACCCGTCTAATGATATAATGAATTTATGACAATAAAAAAAACCTTTTCCGCTATCCTCGCTGCGGCGGTTGTTTTCCCCTCCGCCGCGGCATTTGCCCAAAACGGGCTGGATGAGAACTTACCGCTGTTGCAAAAAAGCAGCCGCTCCGCCAAAGAAAACCAAAACGTATTGGATTTATTTTTGCGCGGCAAAAAACCGGCAGAAGTTTTTGCCGCCGGGGCCAGTCTGGTGCGCTTGCCGCCTCCCCCAAACCAAGAAAACACCCTCTACGGCATTATTTTAAGGGACGGAGACGTACTAAAAAAAGTTTTTGCGGCCGTAATTATCACTTCTATGGGAAGCACGCGGGAAGAATTTTTACCCCTGCTTGCCGACGCCGCCCAAAGCCAGGACAATGCCCTTAAATCCTATGCCGGTGCGGCCTATACCATCATCAACCCGTCTGATGAGCAATACGCTGATTTAGTGATTAATTTATATATTTATGACCCGGCTTTTGCGCAGCGCGCCATGAATTTGCTTTGCTCTTCGGAAAAAGAAACCTTAAAATATTTAAAATCGGCTGCCGGCAGCGATATTCCCCAAGTGCGCGCGGCGGCCGCCTCTTGGCTGGGCGATTTGCAAACCCAAGCCGCCACCAAAATATTGTTGAAAATGGCTAAAAAAGAACGCACGGCGGACGTAGCCTCCGCCATTGCCACGGCTTTAGCCAAAAACCAACAATACACTTTGGACGAATGTTTAAAAAATTTAGACAAAGACCATAACACCCCGCAGGCGAATACCTACGCACTGGCCCTGGGATTTATGACGGGCAACGCCTTAAACGGGATTAAACAAGCGCTGGAAAATAAAGATGTGGAAGTACGCATCAACGCCGCCCGAGCCGCCGCTTATATGGCGGGCGTACTGGGCAGCGACCAAGCCAAAGAATATTCCACTGATGCGGCTTTTGACAAAAACTTATTAAAAACCTTGGTGCCCCAACTGGGAGTTATGGCTAAAAAAGACACGGCGTCCGTTAAGGTGTACGCCAACAACGCCATTTATCAAATAGCCAAACTGAGCGAATAACCATGAAAGTAAAAAAATTACATCCTAACGCCAAACTGCCTGTGCGCGCCCACGCCACGGATTCCGGGGCCGATTTGTTTGCCCTGGAACGGACCGTTCTTCCCCCTCACGCTATCAGCCACGTACACACGGGCATAGCCGTAGAACTGCCGGAAAACACATCCGGCGTTATTTGGGGAAAAAGCTCAGTGGAAAGCAAAGGGGTTAAAGCAATGGCCGGGCTGATAGACGCCCCTTACCGCGGGGAATTAATTGTATGCATGTACAATTTAAATCCGCAGGAATTTATTTTTGAGGCCGGGCAGAAAATAGCCCAATTAGTCGTGCTTCCCACCCTCTACCCCTCTTTTGAAGAAGCCGCGGAACTGACAGATACCGCCCGCGGAAGCGGCGGCTTTGGCAGTACGGGAAACAAATAAAATTTACCCGGGCCCAAGCCCGGGTTTTTATTAGAAACAACCCCGCTTTGCAAAACACGGTTTCCGCCCGTTTTTCCCTGCGGGTTGTATAGGTACTTTTTCCCTCTAAATTTGTTATCATTAGGTATATGCAAAAAACAATCAAAATAGGCAATATAAAAATAGCAAACCATTTACCGCTGGTGTTTATGGCGGGCACCTGTGTTATTGAAAGCAAAAAGCACTACCTTTCCACCGTTAAAAAACTTAAAAATATCATCGCTAAAACCAAACACCCGTATATTTTAAAAGCTTCTTACGATAAAGCAAACCGCACTTCTGTGGACGCTTACCGCGGCCCCGGCTTGGCCCTGGGGCTTGAGATTTTAGCCCAAGCCAAAAAAGAAACCGGGCTTCCTTTGCTGGTAGACGTGCACGAGCCGTGGCAAGCCGAAGAAGCCGCCCAAGTGGCCGATATTTTGCAAATCCCGGCGTTCTTGTGCCGCCAGACAGATTTGATTTTAGCCTGTGCCGCCACCGGCAAAACGGTAAACATTAAAAAAGGCCAGTTTTTAGCCCCCGGCGCGATGGAGCAAATCATTAAAAAAATAGAATCCCAGGGTAACCATAATATTATGCTTACCGAACGCGGCGCCAGCTTTGGCTATGGGGATTTGGTGGTGGATATGCGCTCTTTGGAAGTAATGAAAGGGTTTGGCTATCCCGTTATTTTTGACGCGACCCACTCCGTACAAAAACCGGGAGCGTTGGGCTGCGCCACCGGAGGCAACCGCGCCATGGCGCCGGTACTGGCCAAAGCGGCAACCGCTTTAGGCATCGCGGGCGTATTTTTTGAGGCCCACCCAGACCCGGACCACGCCCTTTCCGACGGGCCTAACTCGCTTACTTTACAGCAAGCGCAAACCATGTGCAAACAACTCTGCGCTATTGACGCAGTGGTAAAAAAGTTTAAATAATGACACAAAACACCCCCTCCCGCTGGGAACCTTCTTTGAAATGGCATTTAAAAACGCTGGCACTGGCGGCGGGTTGCGTGGCGTTATTATTTATTGCATTAAAAATTACTTTTAATTTATTGCCGGACACTTTTGCCCCCAAACGGCCCGTGCCCGAAACAACGCCTTGGCTGACGGAGTAATATATGCCTTACACAAAACAAGAAATTTTAAATACAGCTAAACAGGTTTTAAAATTGGAACACGAAGCGTTGGCGTTAACCCAACAAAGCTTGGACGAAAACTTTCTAAAAGCGGTGCACGCTATTGCCAAATGCAAAGGAAGGGTGGTCATTATCGGCATAGGGAAAAGCGGGCTTATCGGACGTAAAATAGCCGCCACCATGGCTTCTACGGGTACGCCGGCCATTTTTATACACCCGGTAGAGGCTTTGCATGGGGATTTGGGCATGATTATGCCGGGAGACATTATTTTGGCCATTTCTTTTTCCGGCCAGACGGAAGAAATAAACAAAATTCTTCCTTCTTTGGAGCGGCGCAAATTAACCATTATTTCCATGACGGGGCACGCCCAGTCTAAACTGGCGGAAATGTCAGATATTCATATACAAATTCATATCAAACGAGAGGCCTGCCCCTATAATTTAGCCCCTACCTGCTCCACCACCGCCACCTTGGCCGTAGGGGACGCGATGGCTTTGTGCCTAATGAAAATTAAACATTTTGAAAAGCGCGACTTTGCGGTTTTCCATCCGGGCGGCTCTTTAGGCAAATTGTTACTGCAAAAAGTAAAAGACGTTATGCGCACCGGAAAGTCAAACCCCACCGTGAGGGAAAACGCCACCGTGCAGGACGCGCTGTTGGTAATGACCCAAAGCGACGCCGCCGGCGCCACCAGCATTGTAGATAAGCACGGCAAGCTGAAAGGCTATTTTACAGACGGTGACTTGCGCCGCGCCTTACAAAAAGGGGCGGATATTTTAAAATGCAATATCACCCAGCTAATGACTAAAAACCCCCGCTTTTTAACCGAGGACGCCCCCGCCGTGGAAGCGGCTAAAATGATTCACTCCACCGGTGTAGACAACCTTCCCGTTTTAAACAAAAACGGTAAAGTGGTGGGCATTGTGGATGAAAAAGACTTAATAGAATACATCGCTTTGGTGGACAAAAAATGAAAAAAAACCTCTCTTGGCTTTTTATAATATTGGCATTGGGCGCTTGCGGTTCAGAGAAGAACTTCTCTCCTAATGAGGACCCGGGCATGCAAAAAGCGAACACCGTTTCTATTTTTGAGTCCAAGGACAGCCAAAAACGCTGGATGTTGAATTCCAAAGATGTAGACTTTTCCGACATGCAAAACGCCGCCTTGGACAGCCCGGAGCTTATTTTAAAAGAAAACGGACAGGATTCCGCCAAAATAACCGCCACCCGAGGTATATTTAATTACCCTAAAAAAACAGTTACTTTAAAAGGAAAAGTAAAAGCCCTTTCTTTTACCCAAAATTTGGTTTTAGAAACCGATTACATGTATTATGATGTAGACAAAGACCGGGTGTGGACTAACGCAAAAACCCTGGTTACCCGCGGCGGGGTGCGCACCACCGCCAAGAACGGAATAGAAACCAATTCCAAATTAACTAAAATAGAATTTAAAAATCAAAGCACGCAGCTTCCCCAAACGGTGGAAGAAATAAAAAACCCGGCATGAAAAGATCCATTTACTTTTTTCCTTTTTTGCTTTTACCGCTGTTGGCGGCAGGATGCGCCAGCGTTAAAATGGAAGGACCCGTATTGAAAAATCCCGTCCCGAAAGTAGTAAAAGCCACAGAAAAGGCCAAAGAAAAAAAGCCCACGTTTGAAGTACCCAAAACGTTGGGAGGCATTGTTTCCAGTGACAGCTGGGTAATCTACCCGGAAAAAGAACAAGAAGAATTTAAAGGCCACGTATATTATGATAACGGAGTATATACTTTCCGCTCTGATTACGCCTTGTCTGACCGTAAAAAAGGCACGTTTTCCGCTTCTGGCAATGTATATATAAAGCAAGCCCCCGCCCAAGGCCCCGTGTATGAGGCGCAGGCAGACAGCGGGTTCTATAATTATACTTCCGCCACCGGGGAACTGCGCTCAACCAATAAAAATAATTTTGTCCGTCTAAAATACACAGACATAGACCACGTAACCACCAATGCCCAGGCCCGCCGGGCAACTTTTAATATAAATAACCAAACGTATAATTTATACCAAAACGTTACCCTGCGCCGCCCTACCGAATACGGGCTGGCCACGGTTACGGCGGATAAATTATCCGTCCGCCAGGGGGATGAATACGCCATATTGGAAGGAAACGCCAAAGTAACCACCCCCAACCACTCTTTAACGGCGCAAACAATAGAATTTGACGGCAAAAACAACCGTTCCTATGCCTATGGTTCGCGCGTACTTGGGCAAGGAAAAATGGAAGAAGGCACCTTTGCCATTATTGCAGACCGGGCTGATTTGGATAATGAAAGCCGAAAAGTATCGTTTAAAGGCAAGGTGGCCGGATGGATTGTGTCAGACGAAATAAACAAGGCAGAAATCAACGACAAATTTTAAAAGGGGTTAATTTATGGAACTGCGCAGCGAAGAAATCAAAAAAGTATACAAAGACCGCATGGTGGTAAAAGGGGTAAATATTCACGTAAAATCCGGAGAGATTGTAGGGCTGTTGGGCCCCAACGGCGCCGGGAAAACCACTTCTTTTTATATGATGGTGGGGTTTATCCGCCCCACCAGCGGGCAAGTGTTTATTGATAACGATGATGTGACCTCGCTGCCCATGTTCCAGCGCGCACGCCATGGTTTAGGCTATTTAGCCCAGGAACCTACCATTTTTAAAGGGCTGACGGTGGAAGAAAACCTGCTGGCGGTACTGGAGCGTATTTTGGACAACAAGGCAGAACAAAAACGCCGGGTAGAAGAACTGCTGGCGGAATTTGGCCTCACCCGTTTGGCCAAACAAAAAGCGTGGACGCTTTCCGGCGGAGAAAAGCGCCGTATGGAAATTGCCCGCTGCATGATAAGTAACCCCAAAATTATCCTGCTGGACGAGCCGTTCGTGGGGATTGACCCCATCACTGTGGCGGACCTGCGCAAAATGATTTTTAAACTCAAAGACAAGGGCATCGGCGTTTTAATTACGGACCATAACGTACGCGAAACCCTGCCCCTTACGGAACGCGCCTATTTGATTTATGACGGTAAAATTTTAGTGGAAGGGGACCAAAACACCCTGCTTAACGATAAAGACGCCCGCCGCCTGTATTTAGGTGAAGATTTTAAAATGTAATTATGCAAAAAACAAATTACAAAACTATTTTAACGGCCTTGAAAGACGCTTTTGGCAAAAAATTTCACGAACGGACGAAATATACTCCGGACGCCAAAACCGTTATAGAAGTGATTACCGAATTAAAAGATTATCTGTTCCAATATCCCCCCACCGTAAGGCGTTTTGCCAGCGCGACCCGTTTGGAATGGTGCGCCAAGAAGCTGGAAAAACAACTGGTAAACGCGCTTTGCTTCCAGTGCGACGGGTCCGGCACATGCGCCATATGCAAAGCCCAGGCAAAAACCATTACCCGCCACTTTATGCAGCAATTGCCAGACATACAGCGTTTGCTGATTGCCGACGTACAGGCCGCGTTTGAGGGAGATCCCGCCGCTTGCGATGAATTGGAACCGCTTCTTTGCTATCCCGGCGTATTGGCCGTAGCTTACTACCGCATGGCGCACGCCTTACAGCAACAGGGGGTGCGTTTTATTCCCCGCATTATTACCGAATACGCCCACAGCCTAACCGGTATAGACATCCACCCGGGGGCCCAGATAGGCCCGGGGTTCTTTATTGACCATGGCACAGGCGTGGTAATTGGGGAAACATGCGTTATAGGGGCACACGTAAAACTTTACCAAGGGGTTACGCTGGGGGCAAAAAGTTTCCCGCTAGACAAAGACGGCAACCCGGTAAAAGGCATTAAACGCCACCCCAATATAGAAGATAACGTTATTATCTACGCCGAAACCACCGTACTGGGCAACGTAACCATAGGAAAAGGCTCCGTGTTGGGCGCGAACAAGTGGATTACAAAAGATGTGGCGCCCGGCACCAAAATATAGTATTTCTTTCACAAACAAAAAACCCCGGGCACCCCGGGGTTTCTTGTTTAAAACCAGAAAGTTTGATTAGTTACAAGTACCGCCGCTGCGGCTGGTCATACCATATACACTGCATTTATCCGCGCCGCCGGTACAATAGAAATCCCCCCCGGTTGCAGGAGTAGGGTCATACCAAAAAGAAACCCCGGACGTATCTCCCGCTCTGCGCGAACAGCAAACCTGGTCTGCGTCCGCCCCCGGGAAAAAGCGGTAAACAAACGCATCGGTCGTCAAAACAGCACTTGACCCGCTGCCGGAAGCCGCTCCTGACATTTTTACATCCAAACTGTTAGCCGTAAAAGCGGAAGGAACATGCCCCGCAAAAGAATCCAACTCCATGGAAGATAATAAACGGGTTTTGGAATCCGCTATCTTTTTTAGCAAAACACGCGCTTCCGCCGCGCGGGATTTTTCCACCGTTTTTTCATACAACGGCACCGCCATAGTAACCAACAGCGTCATAATAATTACGGCCACTAACAGTTCTATTAATGTAAAACCTTTCTTCATAATATATCTCCTAAAAGTTACAAGCCACGCTGGTAGTACGGGGCAAGTCATACACATCGCAAGCGGCTTGCTCTCCCACGCAGGAGAGGGTTTGGTTGTCCCGGTTAAAAACAATACAAGTGCCCCCATAATGTCCGCCAACTCTTTTAGCGCCGATGCGGCTGCCGCTAATAAATTTATATTGGAAATTTTCCGTAGTTAAAACGGAATTTTTATCCATACTGGCCCCACTGTCTTGAAACATATCCAAACGCCCTATGCCAATTTCGTTGGTAGGGGGATTATTAAATAAGGAATTGTAATCATCATAGCCAAAATTCACAGCCAGACGTTCACTGGAGTCATACAAGTTTTTTAAAGCGGCCATAGCCTCCGCCGCGCGGGCCCGTTCCACTACCCGGCGGTACTGCGGCAACGCCAAAGAAGACAAAATGCCTATAATAATAACCACCGTCAACACTTCTATTAATGTAAAACCTTTTTTATTTTTCATAACATGCTATCCTTTAAAAACATCTTGTTTCATCAAAGTTAAATACATCTTCGCAAGAGGTTCCGCAGCAATACATTTTATTGCCGTCATAGGCAAAAACAGTCCCTTTCACGCCGCTTCCTCTGAGAAGTTTGCCAGTCACTACGGTAGGTTTGGATAAATCATACTCATAATTGGTCGTAGTAATTTTAGCACCTGAAACACTGTTGGCCCCTTTTACGCCAATATCCAACATGGTAGCGGCAAAGCCCGCCCCTCCGGATACGGCAAAAGAACGGTGCCCGTTTTCAATAGCCCAGCGTTCGCGCGACTCAAACATAGGGGTAAGCATATTGGACGCTTCCGCCATACGCGCCCTGTTCAAACTGCGGCGATACTGCGGCATGGCAATGGCCGACAAAATACCCATAATCAGCACCACCGCCAGCAACTCTATCAGGGTAAAACCTTTCTTCATACAAACCTCCACTAAACATAGTGTATGATTTTTTAAAACAATTACAATACCAATTATAACTAAATACCCCGCCCAGCGTAAAGTTTTACCCCTTTTAATTTGCTATGATATAAGGCGGATTTAAGGCTTCAATTTGCCGGAGGTTTTTATGAGAATTTATGACGATATCCAATTAGATTATTGTGATGTGCTGCTGCGCCCCAAACGCTCCGCCTTGGCGTCACGCAGTGAAGTGGATATTGAGCGCGAATATATTTTTAAATGGTGTCCAACCGTGCTAAAAGGTACGGGAGTTGTTGCCGCCAACATGGCAACCACCGGCACTTTTGAAATTGCCAAAGAAATGCAAAAGCTCCATCTTTTCACCGCTTTGCATAAACATTACACCGCGCAAGAAATCATAGATTTTCTAAAAAATAACAAAGACAACCAGTTTTTGTTTGTCAGTTCCGGCGTGTCCGACGCGGACTTTGAAAAACTAAGCCAAGTCATGCAAAGCGGCTTAATCCAAAATATTTGTGTGGACGTGGCAAACGGCTATTCCCCCTATTTAATCAGCTACATTAAAAAAGTGCGCCAAGCCTGGCCCAAGGCCTTAATTATGGCCGGAAACGTGGTAACCGGGGACATGTGTGAAGATTTAATTTTAAACGGGGCCGATATCGTTAAAGTAGGCATTGGGCCCGGCTCCGTATGCACCACCCGCAAATTAACCGGCGTAGGGCGGCCCCAATTTTCCACCGTCATAGAATGCGCGGACGCAGCCCACGGCGTGGGCGGCATGATTTGCGCCGACGGAGGATGCACCGTACCGGGTGACGTATGCAAAAGTTTCTGCGCCGGGGCGGATTTTGTCATGCTGGGCGGCATGCTGGCCGGCCATGCGGAAAGCGGCGGGGAAATGTGCGAAAAACACTTTCAAACGCCTGAGGTAAATTTTATTGACGACAAAACCTGCGCCATGACCATAGAAACCAAACAATATAAAAAATTCTACGGCATGAGTTCCGAATACGCCCAGGAAAAACACTACGGCGGCATGAAAAAATACCGCGCCAGCGAAGGGAAAGTGGTGGAGCTGCCTTACCGCGGCCCCATAGAACACACCCTGCTTCACCTGCTTGGCGGCATGAGAAGCTGCATGACGTATATTGGCGCCAAACGCTTAAAAGATATGCCCAAATGCGCCACTTTCTACCGGGTAAACCGCCAATTAAACACCATTTTTGGAAACGAATAGCCTGGCTCCGCTTTATAAAAAGCGGATACCAATATATAGGTAAAACTGATACAATGTACAGGTTAAGTTAAACGTCCCAGGGTATCCTGCGGCAAAGGAGAAAATAAATGATTAAAGAAGGTTCCAAAGCAAAATTTGACTATACGCTTACCGTGGACGGTAAAGTGGCTGACACTTCCTCCGGGCGCGGGCCGCTGGAATACACGCACGGGGCGGGTATGATTATCCCCGGCTTGGAAAAAGAACTGGCCGGCATGAACGTGGGCGACAAAAAAACCGTAACCGTCAAGCCGGAAGAAGGCTACGGATTAGTGCGCGAAGACGCCATTAAACGCGTACCCAAAGAAGCCGTATCCAACGCGGAAGAATTAAAAGTGGGCGATATGGTAGGCGCCAGCAACGGAGAACATACTTTCCGCGCTATTGTAAAAGAAATTGGGGAAAAGGAAATCACCCTGGATTTTAACCACCCCTTAGCCGGCAAAGAATTGGTTTTTGAAGTGGAAATTAAAGAAATTAACTAATTTTTCGCCTTTTTTTCAAACACCCCGCGCGCCAGCCGGGGTGTTTTTATTTGGCGGCGCAATAGAATAGATTCGGCCTGGCTGATGCTCTGCAAATAAAGTAAAAGGCCCCGGGATTTCCCGGAGCTGTTAAAACTATTCTCTTAAAGCGTTTACTTTTTATTTGCAAAACGCGCGCGCAAGCGTTTAAACCAACCGGCTTTGGCGGCGGGGCACTGTAAAGGCACGGCCACCACACCCAGCAATTTCCCGCTTTTATCCACTACCGGCAACAGCGGGCTTTGGGTTTGCTGAAACAACACAAGCGCTTTTTGCTGGGAATCCTGCGCGGATAAAGAGGCGAAATCCCCGCTCATTACCGAACCCAACGCGCTGGAATGCGGGTAAAACAACATTTCCGCCGTGCGGATTACCCCTTTTAACTGCCCGTCTTTGGCGGTTACAAAACAAACCGCGGGTATCTTTTTGCGGGGGAATGTTTTTAAGCGTTCCACCGCGTCCGAAACCTTGGCGTCTGTTTTTAAGGAGACAAAATCCGTACTCATCACCGCCCCCACGCTGGAAGCGGGATACGCCAATACCTGGTTTAACAAAGCCACAAATTCCGGCTTTAAAGCGGCGGAAAGTTTTTCCCGGTACGGCTGGGAAAATTCCCTCATCATGCGCGCCGCCTGCACCACGTCCAGGCGGGAAAACACATACGCCCCCTGCCGGGCCGGCAACCGGCGCAGTACGGCGGCCGCTTTGCATGGCTCCATGTGGTTAAAACAGGTAATTAAAGTTTGCGCTTTTAAAGGGGAAATTAAAATAAGCGTTTCATGCGTAGCCAAACCGGCCAAGGCTTTAGCCGCCGCTTCAGGGGCGGCGGTAATAAATTTTTCGGTAATTAAATGGGCCAGTGTTTCTGCGGGAGAAAGCATAAAACCTCTTTCACGGTAATTATTTTTATTATAATAAATAAACAGGCGCCTACGCCAAACGTGAGGTGGAATATGCTTTTTAATAAACCCATTAACGATTTAACTTTCCAAGACGTAGTGGATTTTTGCAAAAAAGAAATTCCGGAAGGCAAACAGCTGGACTATAAATACCTGCTGCCTAAAAATAAAGAAAAATTCGCAAAAACAATCGCTTCTTTCGCCAACGCGCTGGGGGGCACCATCATTATCGGCGTACAGGATGATAAAAACGACAAGCCCGCCCCCCCTTTTACGGGCATTGCCTATCACGAAAAAATACGCAACAGCATAGAAGACATTATCCAGGTATATATAGACCCTATTGTCTTTGTGGACATCAACACCTGCGTGGGCCCCAACAACCGCATGTTTGTGGTCATTAATATTCCCCAAAGCAATTTAACCCCCCACCTGGTAGGAAAAAGCAAACGGGCGTATATAAGGACGGGCCAAAGCAGCCGGCCGGAAATGATTGTTCACCCCTCCAAACTGCCTTGGCTGTTGGACCACCGTAAAAAATCCGAACGCCTGCGCCATATTCTGTATGATAAAGCGGAAAGCCATTTTGATAATTATTTAAAAATGAAAAACATCCGCCAAGACGGCCTGCCGGTATGGACGCTGTCCGTCTCCCCTTTATACCCGGAAGAACAACTGACGGACTATAAGCTCCTGCCGCAGCTTATTAAAGAGTGCACCACCCAGGCGTGGTTTGGCTCCCTGCCCGGGGAAGGCTACCCCCTCCAGCCCGTGCAAGACGGGGCAACCGTTATCAGCAACGTGCAAGACATACACAAAACCACTGAATTTAACGTTTACGGGCTGCTGATGGATAAACGCATTGCCGGGGAAACCAAAACTTTTAACGGGCACAAAGCCCGCGTAGTAAGCGTGGAAAAACTGGCGCAGGAACTGGTGCTGTTTTTTGTAACCGCCATTAAATATTTAAATAAAATATCGTTTGGCGGCTCTTTGTACTTCCGTTTAAAAATGAGCAACAGCCACGCTTTGCGCGTATCGCTGGGGAAACAAAAAGCAACCGTACTAGAGGATTACCTGCGTATGGACAGAACCTTCAACTTGGCCGAACTGGAGGATGGACTCTCCGCCACCATACAAAGTATTTTACAGGAAGCCGCCTGGGGGTTGGGCATACCGGCGGACGGAGAGATTTTAAAAACCTTGGTAGACGGTTTTCTGGGAGACATTGAATAATGAGTGAAATTTTTTATTCCACGGATCCGGCTTTCTGCCCGCACTGCAAGCATATTCCGTGCGTATGCAACCAGTTGGGCAAGCCCAAAACCCAAACGGAGCCGGTCCGCGTACGGTTTATCAACACGGCCAAAGGCAGCGGAATTACCCGGGTGGAACGCCTCGCTTTGCACCCGCAAGGAAAAGAGAAACTATTAAAGAAAATAAAAAAATCCCTCGGTTGCGGAGGCACGGTAAAGGACGGCATGCTGGAAATACAAGGGGATAAAAAAGCCCGCGTGCAGCAAATTTTAGAAAAAGAAGGCTATAAAGTGCGCGCATTATAATACGCAAAGAGGTTTTGTATGAAAACAGGTTTTACGTTGGTGGAATTATTGGTGGTTATTTTGATTATCGGGGTACTTTCCAGTATTGCTATTCCCTATTATTTCAACGCGGTGGAAGCGGCGCGCAATACGGAAGCCATCCTTTTATGGGGCCGCACAAAAAACTTTTACCGCGGCCGGCAAATGGATGAAGAAGCCGCCCGCCGCTTAGAAGAAAAATCTAATCGGGAAGGAAAATTAAAACATTATAATATAGCCATTGTATGCCGTAACGAGCCCGGCAAAGAAGTATGCTGGGAAGCGGACTTTCTGCAAAAGGAACCCCGCCACGCGGAGTATAAATTAACCACTACCGATAACTTTCTCCACTTGGCCTGCATCGGCATAAACAACGCGGGGAAAGACTTTTGCCTCTCGCGCACAACCGAAGACAATAAAACGGAAATAGACGGTCAGGAAGCTTACATCATCCGCTTTTAAATCAAAATCCCCGGTCTAAAAAAGACCGGGGATTTTTTAATTTCTATAACTTTATTTGCCGGCGAACGCCAAACGAATCTTTTTAGCCGCCATTGCGCTTAATTGTTGGGCGGTTAAAGAGTCTTTTTCAGAAGGGACCAACACCTCAAAAGATTTTTGAGCCACTTTCTTTTTACTATAGCACTGCGTCATTTTAAAATTCACTTTTAATCCGGTTTCATCTTCCGTTACGGAAAGAAGAGCGCCTTTTAAATCCAAGCCGTCCCAAGCCAATACCTCGGTATTGATTTTAATAGCCAAGCCTTTGTCCGTAAGCACAGGATTAAAAACAAAACCTAACGCGCCGGAATATTCTTCCGCCGGGGCTTCCCCGTTATATAAACCTTTTTCATAATAATCGGCAACGTAGAAAACGCCGTCCGTCTGATATAACTGCAAATCTGTGTTTTTGATTACGTAAAAATACGTTTTGCCTTTTTCAAAAGACACTTCTTTTTTGTTATCAAGCAAAATTCCGCCTTTCATAGATGTTAACAACTGCTGGGAAAAACCAACCGTACCTAGGCACAACATAAGAGCAACCACTAGACACTTTTTCATACTTTTTCTCCTCTGTTACTTGTTTTTTGCGGGGCTATCCCCCCGCACTTTCAGCCTAACAATTATTAGGACATTTCGCCAACTGCCAAAAGGCCTGTTTTTATATAGGACTTTTGGTCCCATAAATGGCTCTTTCCTGTCTAAATAAAAAAGATAAAACAAACAAAAAAAGCCGACAGTAAATAAAACTGTCAGCATTTTTGTCAGCATCCGCTGTATAGTTTTTGTTACATAACGGACCCAAACACTTCTTAGACGAACAAAAAAGGGGCCTCTAAAAGAGGCCCCTTAAATGGCTCCCCGAGTAGGGCTCGAACCTACAACCTACCGGTTAACAGCCGGTCGCTCCACCATTGAGCTATCGGGGAATAAAACGTTTGTTGGGAATATTCCCAATCACTACATACATATTTTATTAAAAAAAAAATTGTTTGTAAACAACTATTTGTTTTTTGCCGTAACCACCGTCCAAAAATCATTATGTTTACGGCCCAATAAACTAATTAATATTAGTATAGCAAATATGCCCGATACCGCGCATAACGTAACGTATAACCCGGCCCAATGTATACAGCATGCCATGCCCAGCACGCAAACGCTTTCCACCGTATACGAAGCGGTGGCAAACAATCCCAGCGTTTTACTGCGCAGCGCCTCCGGCGTACGCAATAAAATAATGCTGATAACCATGGCCCCAAACGCGCCGAAAGGAACGCCGCAAAAAACAGTAGCCGCCAAGACGGCCGCTTTGGGCAAATTGAGCAGGAGCACCAAAACAGACAGCAAATACCCGGCGTAATTTACGCTTAATAAAGTAAAAAACGTAAACCGCTTGGCGGCAGCCGCAAAAAACAATGCGCCGCCAAAAGCGCCTAAGCCAAAGGCGCCGCCCAACAAACCAAAATAAACCGAATCAAACCCCTTTTCATATATATAAGAAGGAAGCAAAACCAGCTCCCACGCCTGCCCCAGCAAAAAAGTAGGCAAGGTAAACAAAACCGTTTCTTTTAAAATTTCGTCCCCCCACATATTGGAAAAAGCCTCTTTAAAGCTGACGCTGGGGCGCAAAACACGGGGCTTGCGGTTTGTAAACATCAGCAAACACAGGATAACAATCACCACGCAAAAAGCCGTACACACAACCCATGCGCCCAACAGCCCCATATAAGCAATCACCAGTCCGCACAAAAGCGGCCCCGCTACGGACATGACCCCGTCAAACGCTTCTATCATGCCGGACGTTTTGGAAAGGGGCACATCCGCATAACGCGAAAACGTGGGAGACAGCGCCGTGCGGGCCAGCTGGCCGGGCGCGTCAAACACGGAACTGGCAAAAATCAGCCCCCCCACCAGCCAAGGCGCGTCCTGCCCGGCAAAGACAAGCGCGGTAATGGCGCCAATTAATATCAGTTGGGACACTTCACACCCAAACATCACTTTGGAACGGCCGAAACGGTCAATCACCTGCGCGCCAAAAAGGGAAGAAAATACATTGGGCAACAGCGAACAAAACCCCACAATACCCGTCCACAATATGCTGCCCGTGGTGCTTAAAATATACCAAGGAAGCAAAATCTGCATGAACTGGTTTGCCAGAGAAGAAAATGCCTCTGTTGTTAGAATTAATTTCCAAGGGGTTTTATTGGCTGATTTAGTTAATAATAACATAGTATTTTACCCTAAAATTATATAAAATGATGTTGTTGTAAGGGGGAATTATGGCTGAATATAAAGACTACTATAATATATTGGGCGTTGGCAAAAACGCTTCGGACGCCGAAATAAAAAAAGCGTTCAAAACCCAGGCGCGCAAATGCCACCCGGATATGCACCCGGAAAGCGAAAAAGCCAAATGGACGGAAAAATTTAAAGATTTAAACGAAGCCTATACCGTTCTTTCCGACAAACAAAAACGCACTATTTACGACCAGGTAGGCAAAGAAGGCTACCAAAACTACGCCAAAGGCGGCGGTGCCAGCGGCGCAAGAGGAGCCAGATCCTCCGCATACGGCGGAGGCAACCCTTATCAGCAATACCAGCAATACGGCGGGTTTGGCAACTCCGGCGCCTCATACAACTTTAGCAGCTCCGGCGGCAATTTTAACGGGGCGGATTTCAGCGATTTCTTTCAAAGCATTTTTGGCGGCATGGGAGGCATGGGCGGTTTTTCCGGTTTTGGTCAAAATTTTGGCCGCTCCGCCGCGGCGGGAGCCCAATCCGGCGACGTGGAAGCCGAACTGGCCCTTAACTTGGAAGACGCCCACCGGGGCGGCAACATGCAGCTTACCCTGCCCAACGGGCGCAACGTTACCGTAAAACTTCCGGCGGGCGTGAGCGAAGGCAAAAAAATCAAATTAAAAGGCATGGGCAACCCCACCCAGCGCGGAAACGGGGATTTATACCTCATTATCAAAATCCGCCCGCACGCGCAATTTAGGTTGGAAGGGGAGGATTTGCACGTTCCCGTTACCATCATGCCGTGGACGGCGGCCCTGGGCGGCGTGATTTACGTGCCCACGCTGGACGGCCCACTGCAAGTAAAAGTTCCCGCCGCAACGCATAACGGCAAAAAATTAAAAGTGAGCGGCAAGGGCCTCAGTTCCAAAGGCAGCCTGTTTATCACGCTGAACATTGATGTCCCGCGCAGCTTAACCAAAGAACAAAAAGATTTGTTCTCTAAACTGGCGGCCATTTCTTAAGGAGCCTGTATGACCGAAATTACCTGCACTTACATAGGGGACGGACAGACCGAATTAAAACACGGCCCTTCCGGCGTGGTTATCCATACGGATTTACCACCCGATAACGGCGGCAAAGGGAGGTTGTTTTCCCCCACGGATTTACTGGCCTCGGCCTTTGCTTCCTGCGTGTTAACCATTATGGGCAAAATGGCATCCGCCCGGGGTGAAAACCTGCAAGGGGCCCGCTTGACTATTACCAAAGAAATGGCCCAAAACCCGCGCCGCGTGGGTGCGTTTGACGTCAAAATCACTTTCCCGGCGCATTTTACCCAAGAGCAAAAAAATTTTTATAAAACGGCTGTTAACGCCTGCCCCGTGCATCAAAGTTTGCGCAGCGATATAGGCTTAACCGTCCATATTAAATAAAAGGAGAAAATTTTATGGCAAAAACCGTTACAACTCTGTCTGACAATTTACACACCACCAGCCTTACCGAAGGGGTATCCACCCCGGTGGATACGCAGTTTTTAACCCCGCGCGAACATATGAACCCCGGCGAAGTACTGGCCGCCGCTTTGGGCGCCTGCACGCTGACTATGGTGGGCTATGCCGCCTCCAAACGGGGCGATAACGCGGCCGGCACCAAACTGACGTTGGACCCGGTCTTTGACGATAAGCACACCCGCATAGTAAAAATCGGGCTGGAGTTTGACTTTCCGTCCACCTTCACGCCGGAACAGAAAAAGTTCTATGTAAACGTGGCCAAAACCTGCCCCGTACACAACAGCTTGCGCGAAGATATTGAATATACCGTTACGGTAAAATAAATCTTTCCCCCCGCCGGGCCTATGCCCCGGCGGGGGTATTTATAAAAAGCTCATCACAGGTCTATGCCTAAAATAAACTGGAAAGAAGTTCTTGTTACCTTAAAAGATTTAACCAAAGCCTCCATAAAAAAATACACCTTATGGATTTTACATTTATCCCCCCACCAAAACCTGCTGCAGGGCGTGTTGTTATATACCATTTTGGGCTGGATGGCGCTTTCTTTGCCGTTCATGAACACGCAGGACGTGGCCTGGATAGACAACCTGTTTACGGCGGCTTCTGCCGCTACCACCACGGGCTTAACAAGCATAAGCACGCCGGATAGTTACTCCTGGCTGGGGCAGCTGGTGATACTGATTTTAATACAGGCGGGAGGGCTTGGGTATATGACGATGTCCTCCTTTGTGTTTTTGTCTTTTTCCCGCCGGTTGCGCCCGCACCAAAAAGAAGTACTCAGTGCGGAATTTTCCCTCCCCAGTGAGCTAAACCTGCACGACTTTTTGCGCGCCGCCATCATCTTTACCGTAGTGGTGGAAAGTTTGGGCGCCGTGTTTTTATTTAACTATTTCATGCATCATGATTACGGCATCTTCCGCGCGGCCTGGTACAGCATATTCCACAGCATATCGGCTTTTTGTACGGCCGGGTTTAGCTTGTGGAACAACAACCTGACTAACTTTTACGACAGCAAAACCATCAATATTATCATTTCACTGCTGTCTTTACTGGGTGCCATTGGGTTTATTGTGGTAACGGATGTTTTTAATTGGATTACCCGCCGCGCAAAAGGGCTCTCTTACACGTCTAAAATTATTTTGATTACCATTACCAGCGTAATTACCTTTGGCACGGTGATGCTTTATATTACCAACCCGGTTATGAGCCTGTGGGAAGCGTTCTTCCAGGCCACCTCCGCTATGACGACGGCTGGCTTTAACACGGTGGAAATTGGCGCCATGTCCACCTGTTCCTTACTGGTTATGATTATTTTAATGAGCATCGGCGGCGCCCCCAGCGGTACCGGCGGCGGTATTAAAAGTACGGCATTTGTCAGCATTATGGCCATTTGGTATAACCGCCTTTTGGGCCGCAAACACATTTCGTTTCTAGACCGCCGCATTCCCATACAAAAGCTGTATTTGGCCACCTCCACCTTTATTTTTTACACCATTTTGCTTTTGGCCAGCGTGTTTTGGTTGACGTATTGCGAGCAGGACAAGCCTTTCTTAAGTTTATTTTTTGAAGCCGCCTCCGCGTTGGCCACGGCCGGGCTGTCTATGGAGTTTACCTCCCAACTAAGTACCTGGGGCAAGATTATCATTATCATCACCATGATCATCGGCCGCGTGGGTGTAATTACTTTTGGTATGGCCCTGTTAAGAGATGATGACGACGAGCCAGACCCGGAACCCACCGAAAAAGCGGACCTGGCCATCTAACCGCCGCACATGGCATAAAAAGCATTTTTTGTAAAATATACCTATGAAATTCTTTCTAATCAGCTTAGGCTGCCCCAAAAACTTAACCAACAGCGAAGAGTTCACCGCCCGCTTGCTGGCCCATGGGCATAAACTGGTGTTTTCCCCGCAAGAGGCGGACACGGTTATCATCAACACCTGCGGGTTTATTTCCTCCGCCGTAAAAGAAGGAAACGAAGAAATCCGCCGTGCGCTGGACTTAAAAAACCAAGGCATTATCAAACGCGTAGCCGTTACCGGCTGCATGGTGGAGCGTTACCGCCAAAAGCTGGCGAAAGATTTCCCGCAGGCAGACACTATATTTTCCATAGCGGCGCAGGAACATATAGAAGATTTATTGGATAAAGACGGTTTGTTTTTAGAACCGCTTGCGGCAAAACTCTGTCTGCCTGAATTTAAAATGACCCTCACCGCCCCCCACACCGCCTATTTAAAAGTGGCGGACGGCTGCAACAACCGCTGCGCTTATTGTACCATTCCATCCATACGCGGGCCGTACCGTTCCAAGCCCATGCCGCAGGTGATAAAAGAAGCGCGGCTGATGGTGCAAAACGGGGTGAAAGAAATATCCCTTATAGCGCAGGACACCACTTCTTACGGGCTGGATTTATACGGGGAGTTAAAGCTGACCGAGCTTTTGCAAAAACTGCTTAAAATACGCGGGCTGGGGCGTTTGCGCATTATGTACGCCTATCCGCACCGCGTAACGCGGGAGCTGGCGCGGTTAATGGCCGGGGAAGAAAAAATTTTCCATTATTTGGACATTCCCCTCCAGCACATAGCGGACCCAGTGCTTAAAAACATGAACCGCCATTGCGATGCGGCCAAAATACGCCAAACACTGGATATGCTTAAAAAAGAAGTGCCGGACATTTCCCTGCGCACCAACTTTATAGTGGGATTCCCGCAGGAAACCAATAAAGATTTTCAGGAACTTAAAAAATTTGTGCGGGAATATGAGTTTGACAATATGGGCGTGTTTGAGTTCTTCCGCGAGAAAGGCACCGCCGCTTATGACAGAAAGCAAATCCCCGCCGCCGTGAAACACCAGCGCGCGCGGGAGCTGGAAGAAACCCAAAGCCGCGTGATAGACAAATTAAACAAACGCCTGCTGGGCAGTACGCTGGAAGCCATTGCCGACGGGACGGACTTTGGCCGCACCTATAAAGACGCCCCGGATATTGACGGGCGCGTTACCTTCACCCGCCCCGTTAAAACAGGCAGCATTTTCAAAGCCCGCGTAGTGGCCGCCCAAGGGTACGAGCGGGAACTGGAACCGTTAACCGATGAAACTCCCCGGTGAAACTCCCCGGGCTTACGCCCGGGGTTTCTTTCTATACGAACAATTTCATTGTTCGCCCCAAATCTTCTTTTCCCTGCATATCTATATATTTTTGTATTTGTTCTTCGTTTATCCCTACCGTGGATACAAAGTATCCATCCGACCAAATACCGTCTGTTCCGTAATAGCATTTTTTAAGAAACGGAAACTCCTTCTTCATATCTCTTGCTAAATTACTCTTGATTATCCTTACT
>NZ_CASEZB010000019.1:0-18199 GCF_949292495.1 Candidatus Avelusimicrobium aviculae | reverse complement strand
TGCTTCCGTTTGACACGAACCCGTTAGATGTCAGGGGGCGCAAATGACAGGTAGTGGAAACTACTTAAAGTAGTAGCTAGTAGAGTGAGGGCTATGCCCGTATTGTGAAAAACCCCCGGCTACGCCGGGGGATATTTTTTTTAACAACAGATTTTTTATTGGATGCCGTTCATCCACTGGATGATTTTCTTGCGCAGCAGCATCAAAATACCGCCGCCGATTAACGGCATGACCACTAACCAGCCAAAGAATTGGACATTGCTGATGTGCCCAAAGTAGCCGGAATAGAAACCAGCCGTAAAGTTGGCGGCCGCGTTGGCTAAGAACCAAGTACCCATAAGCAAAGAGGCAAAGCGCAAAGGCGCCAATTTGGTTACTAAGGACAGGCCCACCGGGGACAAGCACAGTTCGCCCATAGTGTGGAACATATAGGCAAACGTAAGCCAGAAAATACCCACTTTAACACCGGTGGTTTGAATGACGTAAGACGCCGCCACCAAGATTAAAAAGCCAAACGCCAAGGACATAAAAGCCCACGTAAATTTAGCAGGGGTGGAAGGTTCCAGCCCTTTTTTGGCCAGTTTAATCCATAATTTGGAAAACAACGGCGCAAACAAAATGATGAACATCGGGTTTACGCTTTGGAACCAAGAAGTAGGCATTTCCCAGCCGAATATATGGCGGTCGGTGAACTTTTCGGCAAAGATGGTTAAAGAAGCGCCCGCTTGTTCAAAAGCGGACCAGAAGAAAATGCTGAAAAACGCCATAATGAAAATCACGGCGATGCGCTGTTTTTCTTCCAGGGTTAATGGATTATTGGGATGGGCCAATTTTTCTTCTTTGCTCAGCTTTTTGGGTTTTTTGCCCTGGCCTTGCAAGAATTTGTTTTTGCCCCACACAAACACAGCCAACCCTAATACCATACCCACGCCGGCAGCCGCAAAGCCCCAGTGGAAACCCACTTTTTCGGCCAAAGTACCGGCCACAAAGTTGCAGATAAAGGCGCCTAAGTTAATACCCATGTAGAAAATGGTAAAACCGGCGTCGCGGCGGGGGTCATTCTTTTCATACAATTCCCCTACCAGGGTGGAGATGTTAGGTTTAAACAGACCGTTACCCAATACAATTAAGGTAATGCCCATGTACAGGAACATCAAAGACGGGTGGGCCGCAATGGAAAATTGGCCTAATGCAATCAGAATACCGCCGCAGATGATGGCCCGGCGCTGGCCCCAAAAACGGTCGGCAATATAACCGCCGATAAGAGGGCTCAAGTAAATCAAGCTGGTCACGGCGCCGTAAAAACGGCTGGCGTGGCTTTCGGAAAATTCCAGTACTTTAATGAGGTAAAGCACCAAAATGCCGCGCATAGCATAATAGCTGAAGCGTTCCCACATTTCCGCAAAGAAACAGAGGTACAAGCCTGCGGGCTGTTTTTCCAGCTTTACAGTGTTAGCAACTTCTGAACTCATTCTATTTCTCCTTATTTTTAATCAAAAGGGTACTCTTTATTTTACAAAATATATATATAGCCAGCGGTTTTTTTTAATAAGGCAGGGATAAGGTGGTACTTAACATTTGCTGCGTGAGGGTAAAAATTTGCCAGCAAACGTAACCCAAATAAACGGTGAACAGAGAAATCACCACGCAATAAACGGTTTTTGCCGTGGTGCTTAAAATTTTAGACAAATACACGGGTATCAGCGCGAAAGGCCCCAAGACCAGCGTAAGCAAGATAATGCCGGAGTGGGAATACCAAAAGCCCGTTCCGGGTTTGAGGGATTTGCCGCACCGGCGACAAAAATTATCCCGCTCATCAATTTCTTGAGAACATTTAGGACAAAACAACATTAAATATCCACCCCCTTGCTGCGCAGGTAACGTTTGATGTGGCTGCGCGCCCCGGCGGTGCGGGCAAATTCCAGCCAGTCGCGTTTGGGCTCGCTGTTTTTGCGGGTGATAATTTCGCACACGTCACCGGTTTTAAATACATAGTCCATGCGTACCATGCGTTTGTTTACCATGGCTCCTACATAATGGTCGCCAATATCGGTATGAATAGAGTAGGCAAAATCAATGGGGGTGGCCCCTTCCGGCAGGGATTTAACGTCCGCCCGCGGCGTAAACACAAAAATTTGCTGCAGGTTGACATCCGTTTTAAACCCTTCCAGAAATTCGCGCGGGGCGGTTAAATCCCGCTGCCATTCCACCCATTGGCGTATCCAGTTTATTTTTTCGTCAAAGTTTTTATCGTGTTTTACGTTTCCCATTTTGTAGCGCCAATGCGCGGCGATACCATACTCACACGTGCGGTGCATGTCCTCGGTGCGGATTTGCAATTCCACAATGTCTCCCGTGGGGCCCAGCACCGTGGTGTGTATGCTTTGGTACATATTGGCTTTGGGGGTGGCGATATAATCGGTAAAAGTGCCGGCAATGGGCTTAAAGCGGGAATGTACTATCCCCAGCGCTTTGTAACAGTCCTGCACGGTTTTGGTGATAATGCGTACCCCCAGGGAGTCTTGTATTTCCTGAAAGGAACACTGGTGCTTTTGCATTTTGCGGTAAATGGAATAATAATTCTTTGCGCGGGAAAGGAGGCGGTAGTCCAGCTGTTCTTCTTTCAGGGCGGGCTCCAGTTGCTGCTTAAACGCGTCCAGCGCGGCTTGGCGGTCCGCCGTGCGGGCTTCCACCTGTTGTTTTAAATTATTGTATTCCAAGGGGTGCAGGTATTTAAAAGAAAGGTCTTCCAAATCCGTTTTAATGGTAAACATACCCAGGCGCTGGGCTAGCGGGGCGTAAAGGGTTAGGGTTTCGTAGGCTTTAAATTTTTGCTTGTCCGGGGGCATAACGTCCATCGTGCGCATATTATGGGTGCGGTCCGCCAGTTTGATTAGAATCACGCGCACGTCTTCCGCCACGGCAATCAGCATTTTGCGCCAGTTTTCCACGGTTTCTTCGTCCGTAGAAGAAAATTTTAAATCGCTTATTTTGGTAACGCCTTGCACCATGTGGGCTACTTCTTTATTAAATTCCCGTTTTAAATCTTCCAGTTTTACGTCCGTATCTTCCACCGTGTCGTGCAAAAGGCCGGCGCAGATGGTGTCTTCGTCCATTTTAAAATCCAGCAAAATGTCCGCCACATGGTAACAATGGGTAAAGTAAGGCTCGCCGCTTTCTCTTTTTTGGTGTTCGTGCGCTTTTTCGGCAAAGTGATACGCTTTGGCGATTAAATCGCCAGAGCTGTTTGGATTGTATTCTTTAAATTTGTCTAAAAGCGCTTGCAGTTCCATATTATTTTTTTAAATCTTCCAAAATATCCGCAGCAGCGCGCTGGGCTACGCCCTTTTCCCCTAAGGAAGCGCGCAGTTCCAGCAGTTTCTGATGCATTTGCTCCAAACTTTTGGGGTTTTGAAACATGGAGGTTGTTTCAGCCGCCAAAGCGGTGGCGGTAGCGTCTTGCTGGATAAACTCTTTAACCAACGGTTTTTGCTCAGCCAGTAAATTTACTAAAGAAATGTAATTTACTTTAATGACCATTTTGGCTATTTTATACGTCGGCCAAGAAAGTTTATAAGCCACCAGCATCGGCACGCCTAAAAGGGCGCTTTCCAACGTGGCCGTGCCGGAGCAGCAAAGCAAATAGTCCATTTGCGCGCGCTGGGCATAGTGCTCGTCGCGCACGATATGAAAATGCGGGTGCGGTTTTTCACCCAGTAAATCCAAAAATACTTTATCGGGCAGGGAAGGCAGCGCAAACAGATAAGCCTGCGTGTTGGGGAAAGATTTTAACACTTTTTTAAACGCCTGATAAAAAACCGGGGTTAAGCGGGTTATTTCCCCCATACGGCTGCCGGGCAGCATGCCCAGTTTCCAAGGGTGGTTTTTAGGGTCCTGGATGGCGTAGGTTTTAGCGGCAGCGTCCGGCATGATGTCTAACAGCGGGTTGCCCAAAAAAACGGCCTTGCCGCCAAATTTCTGGTGGAAGGCCGGTTCAAACGGGTAAATTACAAACATTTTGCGGGTTAGCGCAGCCAAGCGTTTGGCCCGGTATTGGCGGCTGGCCCATACCTGCGGGGTAACATAATAATAGGCCGGTATATTGCGGTGGGCCGCCAAACCCAATACTTGGTGGTTAAAGCCGTAAAAATCTACCACAACGAGGGCGATGGGGTTTTGGGTTTCCATGTACTCGCGTATCATGGAGAGCAGTTTTACCCACATGGGCATTTTTTTAAGCGGTTCCACAAAACCGCTGGCTCCCTTGGAGGCTAGGTCAAACAGAAATTCGTCGGCCTCTTTTTCCATCAGTTTCCCGCCAATGGCGGTTATTTTCAAATCCGGGTCTTGTGTTTTTAAGGCTTTGATTAAATTGGCGGCGTGCAAATCGCCGGATACGTCCCCGGCTACAATTAACATGTTTTTAGTGATGGGGGTAATCGTCATAATTAATCTTCCCTTTTCATGTTGCCCAGGGTTTCGTCCAGCATAATTTGGGCGGCGCGGGCCACGTTGCTTGCCATTTGAAACGGTTTAGGCGTATGCAAATGGGTGGTTTTGGGGATATCAAAACGTTGGATTTGTTCCGTAATTTTCAAAGCCAGCTCTAAGGCTTGGGAGCCTTTTTCCCCGCTGGGCGCCGGCGTGCGGTTGGTGCGTATGCAGTTAATAAAATGCAGCTGTTCAGCGGTGATGGGCATTTGTTTTTCCACTTTGGGGTATTGTACGCTTACGTCCTGCATGCTTTCTATGACCGGTTTTTCTTTTTTATACACTTTTACGCGGGCGTTCATAAAATCCACGGATACATAGGCGTCTTTCTGAAACAAATGCATGTAGCGCGCGCGTTCAAAACTGGCGCGGCTGGCGGTAATGTCCGCCACGGCCCCGTTGGCAAAACGGAAGCGCACGTTGGCGATGTCTTCATGGGCGGAGAATACGCTCAGCCCCGTGGCGTCTATGGAGGTGACTTCGCTGGGGACTAATGTAAGCAGCAGGTCAATATCGTGAATCATTAAATCCAGCACCACGCTGATGTTGGACATGCGCGGGTCATACGGCCCTAAGCGGTTGATGGTGATAAAGCGGGGGTCCTGAATAAATTTATTGGCTTCCACTACGGCGGGGTTAAAGCGTTCCACATGCCCTACCTGAAGCACCAATTCTTTGCGCTTGGCCAGGCGGATTAAATCCCGCGCTTCTTCCATGGTAACGGCAATGGGTTTTTCCACCAGGGTATGGATGCCGTTTTCCAAACAATACATGCCCAGTTTGTGGTGCAGCTGCGTGGGGGCGGCAATGATGACCGCGTCAATCTGCGGGATTAATTCTTCCGGTTTGGAATAGGGGGTGCAGTTATATTCCCACGCTAATTTTTGCGCGCGCATTAAATCCGGGTCGCACACGCCCACCAAAGAGACGCCGGCTTTTTTCAGCCCGGCTAAGGTGCGTGTGTGAAACGTGCCTATTTTCCCGGCGCCCAATACGCCGAAACGGATTATTTTTTCTTCTGCCATAGAAACCTCGCTTAGTTATCTTCTATTATACCAATAATCCGCCGCAAAAGGCGCAACTGCCGGACGTTGACTTAAGCTTTTATATTGGTATAATGTTTAAATATGAGATATATGGAACGCACACTAGTACTTATTAAACCTGATGCTATTGAAAAACGCATCAGCGGTCTTATTTTGGACCGCTTGGATCACCTCGGCCTGCAAATGACCGGGGCAAAAGTGGTTTCTTTAACGGAAGAACTGGCCCGGGCCCATTATAAAAACCTGGAAGGCAAACCCTTTTTAGAAGAAGTCATTCAATACATGATGGGCGAATTTAACAACGTGCCCAACCATAAAATTTACGCTTTCGTTTTCCAAGGGGAAAACGCCATTGCCAAAGTGCGCCAGGAAATCGGCAGCACCAACCCGGAAAAAGCCGCCCCATGGACCATCCGCGGCAGTTTTGGACGCTTTATAGGCGATGTTATGCAAAACTGCGTGCACGCCTCCGGCTCTCCGGAAGATGCCGAAAAAGAAATTGCGCTTTGGTTTAAACCCGAAGAGGTTTTGGACAGATAGCATGAAAGTGTGGACTTTTTTACTGGCGGGGGCCTTGGCGGTAATGGGGTCCCTGCCGTTATCTGCCGCTGATATGGAGGGGCAAGCCGTCACGTTGGAAACGTCGGACGGGTGGTCCCTCTCCGGCGTGTATCAAACTCCCACCGAAGAACACCGCACGGTAATTTTGCTGCATGATTTGGGAAAAGACAAAACCGCTTTTACCAAATTTGCCGCTTCTTTGGCCAGTGCGGGGTATGGCTATTTGGCTTTTGATTTCCGCGGCCACGGCCAAAGCATTAACCAAGGGGAGTACGCTTCTTTCGCGCGCGAAGGGCTGGATAATGAGTTTAACAAAATGCCCCGCGATGTGGAAGCCGCCGTTTCTTTTTTGCAAAAGAAAGGGATTTCCTTGGACAATATGGTTTTGCTGGGTGCCGGTTTAGGGGCTAATGTGGCGGCCAAAAGCGTTACGCTCACGCCGGACATCGGTTCTTTGGCGTTAATCACGCCCACCACTAATACGCGCGATGTGCTTACAATTCCCGCCATGCGTCTTTATAAAGGCAATGTGCTTATTGCCGTTGGGGCGGAAGATAAAAAAACATTTTTGGAAGCCAGCGTAATACGCAATGTGGCGTATTTGACGGCGGAAAATAACGGCAGAGAAGGTTCTATCGTATTTTTAACGGCGTATAATTTGATGTCCCATGAAATGCTGGATAAATATTTAATCCCTTCTTTGCTGCAATGGCTGGAAGTTCCTGCCCGCCCGGAAATTAAACCGGATTTGGTAGTAGTGGAGGCGGAGCCGCAGACGCAGACGGACCTGCTGCTGATTGGCCCTTCCTCTACGGAAGAAGCGCTGGTGCCTTCGGTGCTGGAATAACGGAGAAAATATGAAAGTAGCCCGCATTGTTTTCCCGGGGTTTTGGTTTGGTGAGAGTGATTTATCCACCGCCAAACAGCTGGCCCGTATGGGCGTGGGCGGTTTTTGTGTATACGGCGGCACGGCCCAGCAAACCCTTGCTTTTACCCAAAAAATGCGGGAAGCTTCTCCTTACAATCATTTGCTTATTTGCGCGGATATTAACGAAGACTTGACGGAAGTGGTGCCGGATGCCCCGGCGTTGCCGTCTAATATTTCGTTGGGAAAGTGCGCTTCGGCCGAAGGGGCTTATAAAAAGGGCAATGTGCTTGCCTTGCAGGCGCGCAGTTTGGGGATAGACTGGCTTTTTGCCCCGGTGGTGGATTTGGGGTACTCCTCCCCCGCTTTCTGTGAGGTTCCCTCTTGCGTCACTCGTTTGGCGGGTGATTTTGTAGCCGGCCTCTCCAACGGAGGCGCGTTAAACTGCATTAAATATTTCCCCGGGGTAAGCGGCGTACTGAAAACGTTGGCCCAAATGGAAGACGCCGAGTTTATGCCCTATAAAAGCCTCTTCCGCCGGGCGGACGCTATTATGCCTTCTGATATGACTTTCCCTAATATTGACGGGGAAAACCAAGCCATGCTGTCAGACAAAATTTTGCGCGGTTTGTTGAAAAAACGTTTAAATTACAAAGGCTGTATTTTAAGCTTCCCGCTATGGAAAGCGTACGTACGCTATGAAGCGGCAGCCGCGTTAAAAATGCTGCACTGCGGGGTGGAAAATATTTTGGCGCCGGCGGATCCTTTTTCCGTGATAGAAGCGATAGAAAGAGAAGTAAACAAAGGCTTTTTGGTGGACGAAATTATCCATTCCATTTCCAATCATGAAATGGCCATAAGCAAGGTATTTGCGCAGCCCGCCGTCAGCGTGCAGGAAGCGTTTGCCCTGGCAAAAGATTTTTGCAATAAAAAGTAAGTTTGCGCGCCTAAATAAAAACCCCGCCTGCTTATAGGCGGGGTTTTGTGTTGAAAGGGAATTAGTCTTTTTTGAATTTTTCGGCCAATTCTTCTTTGCGTTTGTTGAACTCTTTGGTCAGCTTTTCCTTTACGTCTTTGGCCTCTTCGGTAATTTTTTCTCTTACTTCATTGGCGTGTTTGGTAAGCTTTTCCTTTAGTTCGGCGGCCGTATCGGAAATTTTTTCTTTTTGTTCTTCATATTCCGCGTCAGCCCAGTTTCTCAGTTTGCGGCGGGTGGTTTCACCTTTTGCGGGGGCAAACATAACCCCTAAAGCGGCTCCTACCACAGCCCCTAACAAGAAAGAAGCCAAATTCGCTCCTGCACAATCACATCTGTCGCTCATAACCCCTCCTTTTTACAGCTAGATTTGTATAATATATATTGTACAACAATTGGGTTTGATTTCAATTGTCGGCACTGTTAGTATAATACAAGTCTGCCCATTTAAACAGGGTGTTTTTATATTAGTTGAGAGGTGAGCTATGCCCAATCCGTCTGCGCCGCGCCAAGCCGGCCAAAACCAAGCGCCTGAAGTAAGAAAAAACAATTTTGACGAAGTAACCAAAACATTTACCAAAGAGGAAGCCTTAGCGGAAGCCGAACGCTGCCTGCATTGCCAAAATGCCCGTTGCCAGGCCAACTGCCCGGTGGGGGTGCAAATACCGGCTTTTATCGCTTTATTAAAAGAAGGAAAAGTGGGTGAAGCCGCCAGCAAAATTATGGAAACCAGCCTGCTGCCCGCCATTTGCGGGCGTGTTTGCCCGCAGGAAAAGCACTGCGAAGGAAACTGCGTATTAAAAGCGAAATTCGGCTCTGTGAATATCGGCATGTTGGAGCGTTACGTGGCTGACACGGCCCGCAAAGAAGGCTTGTTAAAAGCTCCGCAAACGGCCGCCCCTACCGGCAAGAAAGTGGTGTGCATTGGTTCGGGGCCGTCCTCCATTGCGTGCGCTGCGGAGTTAAAACGTTTAGGGCATGACGTAACGGTGCTGGAGGCGCTGCATGCTTATGGCGGCGTGCTTCGCTATGGGATACCGTCTTTTCGTTTGCCGCGCGAAGTCATCAACCACGAAATTGAAACCGTTCAAGCCATGGGTGTAAAATTTAAGACAGACGTGCTGGCCGGAGTAACCATTCCGGTAGAGCAGTTGCGCAAAGAATATGATGCCGTTTACATCGGCAGCGGGGCTGGGCTTCCCACCATGACCGGCGTTCCCGGGGAAAACGGCGTAGGTGTATACAGCGCCAATGAATTTTTAACCCGTATTAATTTAATGCAGGCTTATAAATTTCCGCAGACGGATACCCCCATTACCGTGGGCAAACACGTGGTGGTGTTGGGGGCCGGCAACAGCGCGATGGATGCCGCCCGCTGCGCCATGCGCTTAGGGCCGCAGAGCGTAACCATCGCTTACCGCCGCAGCGCGGCGGAAATGCCCGCCCGCGCGGCCGAAGTGGAGCACGCGCAGGAAGAGGGGGTAAAATTTGAATTCTTGGTAACCCCCAAGGAAATTTTACAAGATGACAAAGGCCATGTAACCGGCGTGCGCTTTACCCGAAACCAATTGGGTGAGCCGGATGAAAAGGGCCGCCGCCGGCCGGTGGAGATACCGGGTTCTGATTTTGTGATGGAAGTGGAAACGGTAATAGTGGCCATTGGTCAAAAGCCTAACCCCATTTTGCCCAAACACACCCCCGGTTTGAAAACGACGGACCGCGGCGTTTTGGAGTTGGATGAAAACGGTTCCACTTCTTTACCCGGCGTGTATGCGGGGGGAGACATTATCCGCGGCGGGGCTACCGTGCTTTTAGCTATGAAAGACGGTCTGGAAGCCGCCCGCCGTATAGACAGCTATTTGAAAGGGGAGAAATAATATGCAAGAAAATACCATTTTAGTAAAAGAAGATTTAAGCGATGTGGTTTCTAAATTTGTTATTTATAAACCTTTAATAGCTAAAACCGCTCAGGCCGGGCAATTTGTTATTTTGCGCGGCTGCGAGGGGGGGGAACGCATTCCCGTTACGTTGGTGGATTGGGATGCCCAAGCCGGCACCATTACCGTAATTATCCAGGCTATCGGCAAATCCACGGTTATGTTTAATTCCTTAAAACAAGGGGACCAGTTTGCCAACGTGGCCGGCCCGTTAGGCACCCCGGTGGAAATAAAAAATTACGGCACCGTGGCGGTGGTGGGCGGCGGCGTGGGTATCGCGGAAGTGTATCCCATCGCCCGCGCGTTTAAACAAGCCGGAAACAGGGTGGTTTCTGTATTAGGCGCGCGCACCAAAAGCCTGCTTATTTTGGAAGAAGAAATGCGTGCCGTGTCTGATGTTACCGTCTGCGCGACGGACGACGGTTCCCACGGCCAAAAAGGCATGGTGACGGACGCTTTAAAAAGCATTGTGGAAGGGGGAGAAAAAATCCAAGCCGGGTTTATTATCGGCCCTATCCCGATGATGAAGTTCACCTCTTTGCTTATGGATAAGCTGGGCATTGAGCCCCACGCCAGTTTAAACCCCATTATGCTGGACGGCACCGGCATGTGCGGCTGCTGCCGCGTAACGGTGGACGGAAAAGTGCGTTTCGCGTGTGTGGACGGGCCGATGTTCCCTTCCCGCACCATTGATTTTGACGAACTGATCCGCCGTACGAGCGAATATAAACCCATGGAGGCCGCCAGCTTGCAGCAATATGAAAAAGACCATGTCTGCAAATGCGGCTTGCATTAATAAACAGTTCTTTATAAACAAAAACCCCGGGCTGCCCCGGGGTTTTTTATGGGCAAATTTTGATTAGCGCGGCAATGGGAACCGTGTACAAAATATAAAATGGGAAATGTGCATATCGTATCGCCTGTAATTAAGAGCGAAATAAAACCCCCGGTTAGCTTTAACCGGGGGCGGAATTAAAAGAAGTCTTCTTCGGACGGATAATCCGATGAAGAATAATCATCTAGGTAATAGTCTTGCATCTCAAACGGATTGACTCCCACGGCTAATGACTGGGAAACCACTTGCCATTGCTGGGAAATTCCTCCCGTTTGCTGCTGCGAATATTTATCATTCATTTGCTGGAAATTAATATCCAGTTTGTTTTTCAGCTGGATGTTGTCCGGGTTGTTTTGTACTTGTTTCCATAAATCTACAAAAGAGAGAACATCCTTTTCAAAGGCTTCTTGCAATTTTTGCGTCTTTTGGCGGTATTCTTTTAAGTAGGGGTTATCTTCCAGCTGGGCCGTCATTTCTTCGCTGTTTGCGGAGGAGGAAGAACGGATGGTTTTGTCCCACGCCCAGCTAATTCCTTTTCCAACCGCCACAAAGGGAAGAACGATGACCGCTCCGGCCGCTTGGTCGTAATTTATAATCGCATTACCCACATTATGGAAATATTGCCCCACTTCTGCATACCACGGGGCGCCGGCGGGAGCGCTTTGGTATTTTCCGTCCAGCGCCTCAGAAATCGGCTGGACAGCCACATCCGCCGCGGCGAACTCTCCCGTCCATTTGGAAATATTCCATAAATATCGGAAGCCGCCTTCTCCCACCGTGCTGGCGGTTGCCGTTAATACTCCGCCGGGGTTGGATACTGTTTTCAGTAAATCCAGTCTGATGTTTCCAGTTAATGGGATACCCGCCCCGTTTGTTACCACCCAGGGAGATTTTGCCAGGTCTACCCAAATGGGCTCATTGACTAAAGACATTTTTCCCTGGGCATCTTTATACCACACTTTTTTCATGCCAAAACCGGATTTAAAATTGGCGGCGGATACTTCTTCCAGCCCGGTTCTAAACAAGTTTTCCGTGGCAATGGCTTCTTTATACGCCGCGGGGGATACCCCTTCAGGCAGCTTGGTTACATATTTTTCCGCCAATTCCGTAACGCTGTTTAACGTGCCTTTTTCCGCCCCTAATTTGGCGGGTATATTGGGGGATACCGCTTGGCGGGAAATCACTTCCCCTTCTATGTTGGTTACTTGTTCTTTTCCACCGGGCAGGCGTTGGGTAATGCGATACCCTAACGTTTGGCCTTTGGGATTGGTTTCGCGCAAAGCGTCCACCACAAAGGTATTGTCTTTCTCTTTTATTTTCATGCCCATTTTTTGTTTTAAAGAGTTAATCCGTTGGGTAAAGGCGGAGGGTTTGGCGGCGGGCATTTGACCGATGCGTTCCACCTTTACACCCATTTGGGATAATTCCCGCGCGGCCTTTTGGGCGCGTTTGGCTTGTTTAAGCGTGCCGGTAAAATAGGCTATGCGCTGCCCCACCGGCATTTTGCGCGCCTGGTTGGCTGCCCGCGCCACACTGGCGGTGTAAGAGGCTCCTTTTCCGATTAATCTCAACGCCCCGCCAAACGCCACCCAGGTAAGGATGAAGTTCATGGTATCCGCGGCCATTTCTTGGGCTTGAACGGATTGGTTGCGGGTTTGTACATCGCGCACATAGCATTGTTGAGCTGCCACGGCTTTTCCGTCTTTATTGGCCGGCAAGATATAACCTTGCGGGTCTCTGCGTACGCGGCGGTAGGCTATGGCCAATTGGTCCGCCATTTCCTGCATTTGCTCGGAATTTAAACCATAGACGCTTTGGGTGGCATGGTCCAAACGGCAGTAAATCTTTTTAATGCGGTCCGCCACTTGGTTTGCCGTTTGCGTGCTGATGGCCGGGCCTCCGGCGGCTCCTTTATCGTATCCTTGTCCGCGGGTCCACTTGGGGGAAGATTCCTGATACAGGGCGGTCAGCAGGTTCATAGCTAATACCTGTACGGGGGCGGAACCGTGGTTGGCATAATTAATTAAAGTATCCACTAAGAGTTTTTTCTCTTTAGGGTCCATGGCCGTCTCCCGGCTGGAAATTTTGGGCAGGTATAAAAGAGATAAATTATCAAAAGCGCTTTTTAAGAACGGGAAATTGTATTGATCTAAACGGTATTGTTGTTTGCTTCCGTTTAAATTGGTGTTTTCTGCATCAATGTAATCCACCAGGCGTTTAAACCCGCTGACTCCGTCATAAGTAATTAAGGTCAGGGCGACATAATCGGCGTTTAATACGCGTTCGTTATTAATTCCCATGACGCGTTCTCTTAACGTGCGGGCATAATCTAAACTGTGAAGAAGGCGGTCTTTCTGCTTTTGGTAGAAAGATTCAGGCATCGGATCCGGCGTAAAGAAAGTATACTCTTGCCGGGGCCACATGGCCTGTTCTTCTTCTTGCAGCTGGGGACGCATTTCTTGTGTTTTTGCCGTGCGGTACAGGGCGTATATATCCGCCAAAAGCAAATTCAAAAGGCCGCGCATTTCTACGCTTTGGGAAGACTCTGTTTGCGCCGGAGCAATTTTTTGCACCAAAAAATGCCCGGGGGTGGCGGCCCGGTTGGCCTGGGGGGAGGCATATGCTTTATCTAACCGGCCGACGGCGGCGGTTTGTATTTGAGGGACAAAACCTAACAGCAAATAGATCAGGGAAGGGTCCTGGCTGTTCATCACTTCTTGAAAAGTGGAGTGAAGCGCCATGGCTCCGAAAGCCGCTATCTCGGCAGAAGGAGCAGACAGCAAGGAAATATAATCCTCTACTTGCAATTCCCCGTTTTCAAATAATACGGTTAAATTTTTCAGCGCGGCTTTGGCGGATTCCCCGGCGGATCTTTTTAAGTGTAATCCGGGTACGTATTCGTTTAAACCAATTTGCATGTTATCTTGCGGCAATTCATTTTGGGTCAGCCAGTCTAACAAAGCGTCTTTAGGCGCATTGGCTAAGAATTGGCGAACATTGGCGTTTTGAGTGGAAATCCCGCGTTTAATGGCGCGTGCGTCTTTTTGGGCGTTGTAATTGATGGGTCTTCCCAATAAATCTTCTGTGGGTTCTTGAGGTTTATAATTGGACAGCACCGCATAAGGCGCCCAAGGGGTATCCACGACTATTTCTTCTTTCGGGGGCATAATAGGGGAGGGGACGTCCCCTTGATACGGGTCGTCAAAATATAATTCGCTGGCATATTCATCTTCCGCGTAGCCTTGCGCAAACAGAGCCGGCTGCGGCAATAAGATATTACAGGAAAAAACCGCTATTAACACCTGGCAAATAACACGTTTCATATGATAAATTCCCTTTTATGTTTCGTCCTCTTACTATATTATAGAAAAAAAGCTGGTTTTTCCCAGGGGTCCAAAGACCTAAAATACATAGGACAAAGGGCCCACTTTACAGTGGGCCCCGGTGAGTAAATAAGAAACGGCGTTTTTACAGCAGTTTGGAGGCCAAATCCGCCAAGCGGCTGCGTTCCGTTTTGGTAAATGTGATGTGGCCGTGGCTTTTTTGCCCTTTTAAGCGGTCCACCAAATAGGTTAATCCGTTGGATTCCACGTCCAAATACGGCGTGTCTATTTGGTACGGATCCCCGGTTACCACTACTTTGGTGCCTTCGCCCGCGCGGGTAAGAATAGTTTTCATTTCATGCGGGGTTAAGTTTTGGGCGTCGTCCACAATCATATACTGGCCGGGTAAAGAACGCCCGCGCATATGGGTGACGGAGGCTATTTCTATTTTCCCGCTGTCTAAGAGATAATGGGCTTTTTCTTCGCCTTCGTCCGGGTTTTTGCGGTCCGCCAAGAAAGCCAGGTTGTCATAAATAGCTCCCATCCACGCTTCCAGTTTTTCTTCTTTGGTGCCGGGCAGGAAGCCCAAATCTTTCCCTACGGGGACAATAGAGCGGCAAACCACCAGCCGGCGGTAGGCGTTTTCATCCATGGTGCGCTGCAGGCCGGTAGCCAAGGTAATCAACGTTTTACCGGTCCCGGCCGTGCCTACCAAGGTAACGATATCCAGGCTGTCATCTAACAGCAGTTCCATGGCAAAGCGCTGTTCTTTGTTTAAAGGTTTAATGCCCCAGGCGGTGGGTTCCGGCTGGGAGAGCGGGCGAATGCAGGTGTCCCCATTGTTGGATACGCGCCCCATGGCGGATTTTTTGCTTCCGTCATTGGCTTTTAGAATAATAAATTCATTGGGGAAATAGAGCTTTGGGTCCACCGGCAGTTTTTTGTCCCGGTAAAAAGCGTCTATCTGGTCGGGGGATACTTCCATTTCCGCCATGCCGGTGTAAAGTTCGTCCAGGTTTACTTTGTCTGTGGTGTAATCCTGGGCGGACAGACCCAGCGCTTCCGCCTTTAGGCGCATATTAATGTCTTTGGTAACCAAAATAACCGGGTTATTGTTTTTCTTATAACTGCCTTCTTTTTTAGACAGCGTATAAGCAATATTTAAGATAGAGTTGTCCGCTTTGTTGAAAGCCAAAAACGGGGGGAGGATGTTAGGCTTATCCAGCTCAATTTTTAAAATGCCGCCGCCTTTTAACGTAACCCCTTCGTTTAAGTGGCCTAGGCTGCGCATCTCGTCCAACGCGCGCGACACCATGCGCGCATTTTTTCCGCGTGTATCCCCTTCGCTTTTAAAGCTGTCCAGTTCCTCAATTACGGCCATGGGGATGATAATATCGTTATCTTCAAACGCATGCAGACAGTTTACATCGTGCAAAAGAACGTTGGTATCCAAAATAAATGTTTTTTTCATAAGCGCACCTCGGCGGAACGGAAGATAGAAGTCTTCCCTTTTAGTATACTTCTCCGTTTGGCCTTTATCAAGGGCCGCCACGGCGGGCAGGAAGCTTGTGCATATTTTACCATTAATTGCTATAACATATATATGAAATACCTTTGCATACATGGACACTTTTACCAACCCCCGCGCGAAAACGCTTGGCTGGATGAAATAGAAATCCAAGAAAGCGCCGCGCCGTATCATGATTGGAACAGCCGCATCTGTGCGGAATGCTATTCCCCCAACGCTTTAGCGCGCGTATTAAACGATAAACAACAATTAACCGATTTGATTAATAATTACGCCCATATCAGTTTTAACTTTGGGCCAACCTTGCTGTCTTGGATGGAAAAGAAAGAGCCGGAAGTTTACCGCGCCATTTTGGAAGCCGATAAACTAAGCCAGCAGAATTTTTCCGGTCATGGCGGGGCTATTGCCCAAGCGTATAACCATGTAATTTTACCCCTGGCCAACCAGCGGGATAAATATACCCAAGTGCGCTGGGGAATAGCGGATTTTAAAAAGCGTTTTGGCCGTATGCCCGAAGCGCTTTGGCTGGCCGAGACCGCCTGCAATACCGATACGCTGGAAATATTGGCTGAATGCGGCATGAAGTTTGTTGTTTTGGCTCCGGGCCAGTGCGCCAAAGTGCGTAAAATAGGCGAAGAAAAATGGCAGGACGTTTCCGGCGCCAAGGTGGACCCTAAACGCGCTTACCAATGCAATTTGCCCAGCGGCCGGCGCATCGCTTTGTTTTTCTACGACGGGCCTATATCCCAAGGTATTGCTTTTTCCGATACGCTTAAAAGCGGTGAAACCTTTGCTTCCCGTTTATTAAGCACGTATAATTCCAGCTCTCAGGCGCAGCTGATGCACATCGCCACGGACGGAGAAACCTACGGACACCATCAAAAATTTGCCGATATGGCGCTTGCCTACTGTTTAAAATACGTGGAAGACAAAACAGACGTGCAAATTACGGTATACGGGGAGTTCTTGGCCAAAAATCCGCCGGAGTATGAAGCCCAGATTTTTGAAAATTCTTCCTGGAGCTGTTTCCACGGGGTGGAGCGCTGGCGCGCGGACTGCGGCTGTAATTCCGGCATGCATGGCGGCTGGCACCAAAAATGGCGCAAACCGCTGCGCGACGCGCTGGATTGGCTGCGCGATGAAATGATTAAAACTTATGAAACCGTCGGCCGCCAGTATTTTAAAGACCCATGGGCCGCGCGGGATGAATACATTGATTTGATTTTGGACCGCAGTTTGGACGCCCAACACCAGTTCTTTCTCAAACACGCTACGGAAAAAGCCTGGAATGACCGCTCCGGCGCGCTGCGCCTGTTGGAAATGCAGCGTTTTGCCATGTTAATGTATACCAGCTGCGGTTGGTTTTTTGACGAGGTGAGCGGCATTGAAACGGTGCAGATTATGCAATACGCCGCCCGCGCGGCTGAGCTTAACAAGCAGATGAGCGGAGTGGATTTGGAGCCGGAACTCATCAAACGTTTGGAGGCTGCCCCCAGCAATATACGCGATTTAAAAAACGGGGCGGTGGTATACCAGCGTTTTGTGCTTCCCCAAAAAATGCCGTTGGAAAAAATCGCCGCCCAGCATGCCGTGGCCGTACTGACGGACCCTACGGTCAACCCCGCCAAAGCGTATGATTGCGAAGTAAAAAATTTTACGCCCACTTCGCTCAGCGCCCCCGCCAACCATTTGTATTATGGGGAGCTGACGCTTTATTCCCTCATCACGCTGGAGGAGCGGCATTTTGTTTTTGTGGCGCTTCAGCAAGGGGCTACCTCTTTTTTAAGCGCGGCGATGGACGCGCCCGCAGATAAAGACGCTTTGTTTAACGCGCTTAAAACCGCTTTTGACAAAGGCCGTTATGATGAATGCGCCGCGCTCATCCGCCAGCGGTTTAAAGAAGTGTACCCGCTGTTGTCTTTATTCAAAGACGTGCAAAGAAAAGTAATAGACAATGTCATGAACAAAGTGTACGAAGATACCGACCGCCAATTTACCCAAATCTTTGAGGAGCAATACCCCGTGGTGCGCGGTTTGCAGTATATCGGCACGCCGCTGCCCAAGCCGTTTTTAACGGTGGCGGATTTTGTGCTTACCAGTGACTTGAAGGCGGAGTTCCGCGCTAAAGACGTGGATATTAACGCCGTGGAAGAACTGATGGAAGACGTGAAAACCCTAGGTTTGGATGTCAACGGCGAGGATTTGCGCCGCGTGGTAAGCGACAAGCTGACCTTTTTGGCGTTTTCCTTCGCGCGCAACCCGGCCGACAGCGCCGCCGCCATGAAAGTGGTGGAGTTTTTAAACTATATGGAAATATTCGGTTTCACCCCGGATATGACCAAAGCGCAGGAATTTGTTTTTCTGGCTTTAAAAAGTTTAGGCAAGGAAAAAATGAGCAAAGACGTGCTGAAAGCTCTGGCCCGTAAACTGCAAATAGCCATGTAATTTAACAACAAAAAGCCGTGTTTTAAACGGGCGGGGCGGGCGGCCCCGCCTTTTTTGTATGTTGTGAAAACCCCCAGCTAGGCTGGGGGTTCGGTAAAGGTTTCACCGGTAAGGAAGATAAAAAAACTCCTTTTGTATAATAAATTGCCTGTGTCCGCAGGCAATTTAACAAAAGGAGGTCATTGCTATGAC
>NZ_CASEZB010000018.1:0-110929 GCF_949292495.1 Candidatus Avelusimicrobium aviculae | reverse complement strand
GGTATCGGCAGTGATAAACGCAGTGACTTAATTTGGTAAGTTCCATATTGAGATGGTACTAAATATGAAGATTTGGGGATACACACTCCATCCCTCGGGCTTACGCCCGGGGTTTATTGTGAGCAGTAGTTATAAAAAACGGGCCGGCAAAAACCGGCCCGTTTTGGTGTTTTTGTAGAAACAAATTAAGTGTAACTTTCCAAATACGTATGCAGGCCTTCTGCGCGCGCTTGGGTTACAGCTTCCTCGTATAATTCCTCGGCTTCTTGGGTTTTGCCTAAAGCGTACAATACTTGCGCCAAAGACAATTTAGTCAGTATCTGGCCGCGCATTTCATCGGAATTATCAAACAAAACGCGGGCTTCCTGCAAGTCTTTCAAAGCTTCTGCCAGTTTGTTTTTGCGTTTTAAAATGTCCGCGCGGCCCCATTTTACAAAGCCTAAATCCACCGTGTCATTGATGGAGGAATACAGCTTGTCCGCCGCGTTATAATGCCTAAGCGCCTCATCGTATTTGCCTTGCTGGCGCAGGCCGTTGGCCATACCGCAGTTGGTATAAGCTTTGCCAAACACGTCCTGCGTTTTGCGGAAAATTTTCTCCGCCAGTTTATAATTTTTTACGCAATCGTCAATCTTGCCGCAAATACGGCTGATGCCCGCCAAACCGCAATAGCCGTAAGCCAGGTTGATTTCGTCCCCCGCTTTTTTAGCCAGGCGGATAGCGTCTTTAAATTGTTTAATGCCGTCTTCAAAATGGCCCTGCAGGCGGAAGATTCCCCCCTTGGCCCAGCAGATAAAACTCATGCCGGCCCAGTCTTTTTGTTCTTGGTAATAAGAAAGAACCGCGTCCAAGAGTTCCAAGGCTTCTTCCAGCCGGCCCCAAGCGCGCAAAGCCATACCCATTTCCTGCATGGAGCGGACCAGGTAATCGTCCATTTCCAGTTCCTGCGCCATTTGAAGCGCGTCCTGCCCCATTTCATACGCGGCGGCGGAATGCCCCAACGTGCGGTAACACGCGGCCAAGGCCAAAAGCGCGTCCATGCGGCCTTCGGCGCTTTCACAAATTTGCAAAGAAGCGGCATAAGAGGCTATGGCTTTCTCAAAAGAACCTAATTGGCGGTAGGCTTCCCCTTCTAAAAAACGCAATTGGGCGTTTTTATTTCTTACGCCTTGTAACAGTTCCAATGCGCGGGAAGGCTGGTTTGCGTCCAGCAGTTCTTCCAGCAGTTCCGGCTCGGGCCGATTTGTTTTTTTAACAGCCATGAAGCTCTCCTTTTACTTTTATATATACAACAAACGGCCGCTCTGGCCGTTTATATCTTTAAATATTTTTTTATTTCCGCCAACGTGGAAACCAAATCATACGGTTTGGGGATAAAGTAGTCGGCGCCGGACTCGGTGGCGCGCTCGCGCGAGTCCACATCGCTTAAGGTGGACATGATCACCACCGGTATACGCCAGGTGGCGTTATCCGTCTTAAGCAGTTTGCACACGTCAAACCCGCTTAATTTGGGAAGCATCAAATCCAACAGCACCAAATCCGGCTTATGCTTTTTAACCAAAGAAACCCCGGTTACCCCGTCCGCCGCCCAAAACGTTTCCACGCCCTCTATCTTTAGGGCGCCCGTTAAGGCGGTGGCAAGCACCTTGGAATCTTCTATCAAAACCACCTTTTTCACAGCATTTCCTCACATTGGTCTTTATAAAGCGCGGCTAAACGCTGGTATTCGTGCGCGTTATGTAAAATGCCGTTTATCTCGTCTTCATCCAGTTGGCGCACCACTTTGGCGGGCACGCCCATCACCAAAGACCCGGCCGGGATATTCTTGCCCGCCGTTACCACGCTGCCCGCGCCGATAATGCAGTTAGGGCCAATCTCGCTTTCCAATACCACGGCGTTCATGCCAATTAAGCAGTTATCCCCTATTTTGGAGCCGTGCACAATGGCCCCGTGCCCCACCGTAACCCCTTTGCCGATAACAGCCGGGCTGTTGTAATTTACATGCACGCAGGCGTTATCCTGTATGTTGCTGCCGGCGCCCACGGTAATGGGGGCAATGTCCCCGCGCAGCACGGCGCAAGGCCAAACGGATACATTTTCTTCCAGCGTTACGCCGCCCAGCAGGCAGGCCGTTTTATGAATATAGCAGGAAGCGTGTTTTTTGGGTACAAGTTCGTTAATTCTTTCTCTCATGATGTTTTTCCGGGTAAACGTTTATTTTTCTTGGAACGGGGCGCTTCGGACAGCTGCAGCCCCCAATAAATAAAAATACTCACAATGCCGGGCAAAATATAATACACCACGCGGTAGATTAAGGTAGCCATGAGGGCGGCGTCCCAATTAATTCCCATTTGCGCGTAAACGGCCGTCATGGCCAGTTCCATGGCTCCCAGCCCGCCGGGCAGCAGGGGGATTAACGTGGTTACCATACCCACCGCAAAGCCGGCCACCAGCACGCCTGCCGTAATATGCACGCCCACCGCGCGGAAAGCAAAATACAACACCAAAATAGTAAACAGCCAATCCGCGCAGACGTAAATAATCGTCCAGGTAAGTTTGTTCTTTTTCTTATGGATAAGGTCTATCCCTTCGTCCAGCTGGTCTACAAAATCATCGTATTTGCCTTTGGGGATAAGCGCCCGGAAAACGTGGAACAGCACTTTGTTAATCAAGCGGAAAATGCGCCTTACCCATTTGGAGCGCCACTCGTTATTAAACAAAAACGCGGTTACCACGGCGCACACCACGCACATCACCACAATTAAAATAAAGTTCTTCAAAAGCTGCATGGTGGTGGCGGAACTGTTGATGCACATCAAAATGGAGCCCTGCAAAATGATAATAGCCAACACAAAATAGAGCAGAACGGTAATAACAATGCTGGCCGTTACGCACATGCCAAACGGCACGCGGCGGCGGTTAAGCAGGTGCGCGCGCAACGCAAAACCCGATACACCGAGCGAAGACACCACATAATTTACCGTAGTGGACACCAGCGCAATTCCCACCGCGGCACCGCGGCCTATTTTGCGGCCCATAATGCGCAGCACCTCATACAAGCTCATGCCCATGGCCACATAAATAAACGCGGAAGAAAGCACCGAAAGGGCAAGATACTCGGTGCTTACTTCCCGCCAAATTTTAACAAAACTGTCTTTGGCTTGGTAAATAAGCAGGCCGATAATCCCCAAAGAAAACAAAATTCCCAACGCATACAATAAGTATTTAACGGGTTTTTTCATATGCGCACCTTAAATAGATACTTAGATAAATTATATAATTTATTATAAAGCTTTTGGGCTTATTTATCTTTCATTTTAAAACGGAATTTTTAATTAGTTATGAAAAGCATTAAAGTCATCGGCGCTAAGGGCCACAATTTAAAAAATATCACGGTGGAAATCCCTAAAGACAAAATGACGGTGGTAACCGGGCTTTCCGGCTCGGGCAAGAGCTCCTTGGCGTTTGACACGATTTACGCCGAAGGCCAACGGCGCTATGTGGAAAGCATGTCCGCCTACGCGCGGCAGTTTTTGGAACTGATGGAAAAGCCGGACGTGGAACACATTGAAGGCCTTTCCCCCGCCATTTCCATCGAGCAAAGAAACCCCTCCAAAAACCCGCGTTCCACCGTGGCCACGGTGACGGAAATTTACGATTACCTGCGCCTGCTTTTCGCGCGCATAGGCAAACGCCACTGCCCGCAGTGCGGCCGCCCGGTGGAAACGTGGAGCGTGCAGGGCATCGCCCAGGATATTTTAAAAAAATTCAATGAAAGCACCGTTTATATCTTGTCCCCCCTGGTGCAGGGCCGCGCGGGAACGTATGAGGAGCTTTTTGCCAAACTGAAAAAAGAGGGCTACGTAAAAGCGCGGGTGGACGGCATTATTACCGAAGTGGCCCAGCCCCCCGTGTTGGAGCGTTACAAAAAACACACCATTGAGCTGGTGGCCGATGAAATTTTTGTGGAAGAGTTTGAAAAAGAACGCTTAACCGAAAGTTTGGAAAACGCCCTCAAATATTCCAAAGGCCTGGTGCGCGTGCTGGAAACCGAAGGGGCCTCCCCGCGCGAGTTTACATACAGCGAAAACAACGCCTGCGCCCACTGCGGCATTGGGTTTAGCGAACTGGAACCGCGGCTTTTTTCTTTCAATTCCCCGTATGGGGCCTGCCCGGACTGCAACGGCCTGGGCCTTAAAATAGAGGTGGATGAAGACCTGGTAGTGCCGGACGCTTCTTTATCCATTAACGAGGGCGCCATCGCCGCGTGGGACAACCCCGTCACCACCCGCACCCACCGGTGGAAAAACTCCTGGAGCGGGTATTATTATGACATTTTAAAACAAGTCTGCCGCCAGAACCGCATTTCCATGTCCACGCCGTGGAACAAGCTTTCCCGCGCGCAGAAAGACTTGCTTTTATACGGCAAAGGGCACGCCAGTTACACATCCGTCATCTCCGGCGGAGAGCAGGATTTTGAAGGTGTTATCACCAATTTAAAACGCCGCTACCAGGAAAGCGAAAGCGAATTTGTAAAAGAAGAAGTCTACCAGCGTTTTATGCGGGAGGTCACCTGCCCCACCTGCCAAGGAGCGCGCCTTAAGCCGGAAGCTTTATCCGTCTACGTAGGCGGTAAAAACATACGTGAAATAACATCTATGCAGGTCTCGGCCGCGCTTACGTTTATCAACGGTTTGGAACTTTCCGCCAAGGAGCAAACCATCGCCAAAGACGTGCTGAAAGAAATTAAAGCCCGCCTGGGTTTTTTAAACAGCGTGGGGCTTTCTTACTTAACCTTAGACCGCAAAAGCCAAACCTTATCCGGCGGAGAGGCCCAGCGCATTCATTTGGCCACGCAAATAGGCTCCGGCTTAACGGGCGTGCTGTACGTGCTGGACGAGCCCACCATCGGCCTCCACTCCCGCGATAACGACCGCCTGATAGAAACCCTTAAAAACCTGCGGGATTTGGATAATACCCTCATTATTGTAGAACACGACAAAGACACCATTTTAGCTTCTGACTACGTGGTGGAAATAGGCCCCGGGGCGGGAGAGCACGGCGGGCAAATTGTTGCGTCTGAACCCACGGAGGAGTTTTTAAAAGACCAAAACTCTCTTACCGCCTCTTACTTAAACGGGCAGCGCATGATTTTACCGCGCAAGACCCTGCGCAAAGGAAGCGGCAAAAACATACAAATTTTGGGAGCCCAGCAATTTAATTTAAAAAATATTGACGTAAAAATCCCCCTGGGCAAATTTGTGTGCGTGACGGGCGTATCCGGCTCGGGCAAGAGTACGCTGATACACCAAATTTTATACCGCGCCCTGGCAAAAAAGTTCTACAACGCCAAAGACACCCCCGGCAAACACAAAGACATTAAAGGCTTGGAAAATATTGATAAAGTGATTATTGTGGACCAAAGCCCCATTGGCAAAACGCCGCGCAGCAACCCGGCCACGTACACGGGCGTGTTTTCCCATATACGGGATTTGTTTGCCCAAATGCCTGAGGCAAAACGCCGCGGCTACAAACCGGGCCGCTTCTCCTTTAACGTAAAAGGCGGCCGGTGCGAAAAATGCCAAGGGGACGGCATTTTAAAAATTCAAATGCAGTTTTTGCCGGACATCTATGTAAAATGCGAAGAGTGCGACGGCAAACGCTTTAACGAAGACACCCTGCAAGTAAAATTTAAAGGCAAAAACATTGCCGAAGTGCTGGACATGAGCGTAAGCCAGGCGCTGGAATTTTTTGACGCTATCCCCCGCATTAAACGCATTTTGCAAACCTTAAATGACGTGGGGCTTGGCTACATTAAACTGGGCCAGGCGGCCACCACGCTTTCCGGCGGGGAGGCCCAGCGTGTAAAACTGGCGGACGAGCTTTCCCGCAAAGGCACGGGCAAAACGCTGTATATTTTGGACGAACCCACCACCGGCCTGCACTTTGCCGATATTGACAAGCTGCTTCACGTACTGCACGGCCTGGCCGATAAAGGCAATACCGTGCTTATTATTGAGCATAACTTAGACGTTATTAAAACGGCCGACTGGCTGATAGATCTGGGCCCCGAAGGGGGCGACAAAGGCGGCCAAATTGTGTGCGAAGGCACCCCGCGTGAAGTGGCCGCCTGCCCGCAGTCCTACACCGGCAAATACTTAAAGCCGGAGCTGGACGCCGTGGACGAGTTTTTAAAAACCCACCCGCAAGCGCAACTGCACACCGCCCAGGAAAGTAAAAAGAAAAACGCCCCAAAAGCACCCGCCAAAAAAGCGGCTTTGGCAAAATAAATGCCAGAACACAAAACACCCCGGTCTTGATAAACCGGGGTGTTTTATTTTAAATAATTATTGCATACGGAAAAAACGTGTTCCGCCTGCAGTTTTTTGATAAGAAGCACCAAAGAGTTTATTGCAATAATCTCCTTGATTTTTAGAGAACACAACCCCTGTAGAAATTCTTTCCATACAGATAATATTATCCTGATCATAGTTAAAATTATTATCTCCTAAAAAAGCAAAACCGCCCCCTTTATATTCTCCTTTTAAACGTCCGATATATAGTCCCAAAATATCCGATTGGTGTAAAATTTGCAAGGACCATTCCCCGTTAGAGCGGCTGTCTGTAGCCATGTTATACCATTTTTCCGTCCCGGTCCAGGGCATATCTACATCCAGCTGGTCAAAAGAAGAGGGATAAGAACCATTGGCTAAATAATAACTTTGAAAAGCCTGCCCGTAAGATTTAAGCAAAGCCAACGCCTGTGTGGCGCGGGATTTTTCCACCGCTTTTTCATACTGCGGCAAAGCCACGGAAGCCAATATCCCGATAATCAACACCACAACCAAAAGCTCAATCAACGTAAAGCCACTTATTTGGCCCGTTTTTGCGTTTTTCATACTCAACCCTTTTTTTAACTAAATTTTGCTTTTAGCAAAATTTATCAAAAAAAAAAAAACGCGTCAAGGCATTCTTAAAATACCCGGGCAAAAATTCTATAATATACGTACAATATGAAAGAAAAAATACACAAAACAAACGCCGCGCGCCATTTGGACGATTTATCCATTCCCTACGAGCTTATCCCCTACGCCGTGGACGAGGAGGACCTAAGCGCCCAGCATGTGGCGGCCTCTCTCAACGAAAATATTGAGCAGGTTTACAAAACACTGGTGCTTCGCGGGGAGCGCACCGGGCTGTTTGTCTGCGTAATACCGGGAGCGGCCGAGCTGGACTTAAAACTAGCCGCCAAAGCCGCCGGGGATAAAGCCTGTTCCATGGTGCATGTAAAAGAGCTCATGCCCCTTACCGGTTACGTACGCGGCGGCTGTTCTCCTTTGGGCATGAAAAAAGCCTACCCCACTTTTGTGCATGAAGACTGCATTTTGTGGGATTATATCTACGTAAGCGCCGGGCAGCGCGGGCTGCAGCTTAAACTAAACCCGCAGGATTTGTTAAAAGCCGCCAACGCCCAAGCCGTTGCCTTGTGCAAATAAAATTACCATCTTAAAAACTGCCGGTTCCACTTGCAAAAGATGTTTCTTTTCTTATACCATAAAAGAAAACTCTCTAAGGGGGATTTAATTATGTATGCAGGCGTTTGGAAACGTTTATTTGCTTTTTTAATTGACGCGGCGGTATTTGTCATACTGTTTTGGGTGCTTACCCAAACCGCCGGCATTACCACGGCCTCCGTGGCTACGGTGGTTATTATTTGGCTGTATTATGCTTTAATGGAAAGCTCCCCCATGCAAGCCAGCTTGGGTAAAATTATCATGGGCTTAAAAGTGGTGGACCGCCGGGGCCGCCGCTTAACTTTCTGGCAGGCTACGGAACGTATTTTATCTAAAATCGTCACCAATATTACGTTTTACTTTGGTTTTTTTATTGCGGCGTTTGATAATAAAAGACAGACCTTGCATGACCGCATCAGCCACAGCGCCGTGGTGCTGAAAAATACCGAGTTTGACCCGGACGATTTTGTGGAAGCGGAAGACAATTCCCTCACCTTGGTTACCATTGTATCCATCTTGCTGGCGTTGGTGTTTGTATCCGCCCTGCTGATGACGGTCGCCCTGCCCCAATACCGCCAAATGGCAAACCAAGTGGAAACCTCTTTCATAACGGAAGCCTTATCCCGCGCGGAAACGCTGCAGCTGCAGCGCGTGAAAGAAGGCCAGCTGGACCCCAACGTCTGGCAGGGAGATTTTGACGAATGCCAAAAATTAACCCCCCGCATTATGAAATGCCCCGGCTTTGAAATGATGCTTATGCCCGCCGGCATTACCGCCGCGGTGCGCACCCCGGCGGGGGATTTACTGTATACGCTTTTTAAACCGTATGACGGTTCCCCCGTGGTTTGCACCGCCGCTTTGCCGGAAGGGAAAAACATTTGCAGCGAAATTAATTAAAAACCCACGCCAGTATAAAAAACGCTTCAGACCAAACTGAAGCGTTTTTTATTTTCATTTTCCTAATGTTTTAATCCAACGCGCCTAGCCGTTAGAAAAGAAAATCGCGCTGCGCTGTCCCCTTTTGTCCCGTCTGTTTTACGGATTGGATGTTATTTTATTTAAGAAAAAAATCATCAAATAAATAAAGCAAGTCCCACCATACACGCCGCAAAATAAAAAATCCCTCCGTGAGACAGGAGGGATTTTAGTAAAACCGTTCTGCAAACCTTAGCGGGAAGAATGCACAATTAAGCGGTAGTTATATTTTAACGCTTGGAACAGGTTGTCCACAGCGGTTTGTAACAAGAGGTCATCGCCAAAATCTCCGTTTTGGAAAAACACCTGCTGTTCCCAGTTCAGGTTATCTCCGCTGGCGCGGTTCCAAATGGTGTTGGTTAAATCCTGGGTGACAAACGGCGTGGTAACTTTCACCAATACGGCTTGGCGCACCGGGAATTGGCCCGCCAGCTTTACAACACCACGGTTTTCCAACACCACCATAGCGGCGGAGGGATCATTTGCCAGCACATTATGCTGCATAAAACGAATGGCTTTTAGTTTGGCCGCCGGAGTAAGCGGGCGGAAAGTTCTGCCCGGCTGCATATCTCTGCCTAACACACGGGAGAACTCAACCAAATCCGTTTCCGTCATGGGATGAATCGCTTTTTTCCCGTTGGAAGAAAATAGATAGAGCATGTTTGTCCGTAAGTTTGCCGCCTGCACAAAATTATACTTGCCGCTTAAGGCGAACGCTTTCATCAGCTCTTCCAAATCGGCATTTAGCTCTTTACTATAGTTTTTAAATAAAACCACCAAACCGCCTTCCTGCGTTTGAATATACATACGGCGGTTGTTCATTACATTTCCCAACTTATTAAATAATTCCATCGCCCCTAAAGAGGAACCATGGCTGATATTCAAGAAAACAATCGGATTACCTTCGCTGGCGGAAAAATGAGCGCGGAACTTATCCGTTAAAAACACACGGGTATCCACTTTATAGGAGGATAACAACTCCCCCTGCGATTTGGTAAGCGCTTTATTAATGGCGTTTAGAACCTCAGGGTTTTCTTCTACAAAAGCGGCGGCTTTAGAAAGATTTTTCCCCGCTTTTTTAGACGAATTCTTAACAACGGATGAAGCCTTAAACATATCCGCCAAGGCTGTCTGTTCCGCTTTAGAATTTGCCAAACGGCGCACAGCCCGGCCCAGATTTTTTTGGGCGAAAGCAGCTTGGCCCGCTAACAGGCAGACAGCCGCAAAAATCACAGCGATATATAGGTTTTGTCTTTTCATAATTATAGGGTAGCGTTTTTCACGCTTTAGCGACAGGGCCTTTAGCCCTAAAAAATACTGGGCCAAAAAACCTAGACAGCTTTTACGTGCAAAACTATTTTGTTTTTTGTAAAATATTTATACACAATTACTTGCAGGTGTTATGCCGAGATAGCTCAGCTGGTAGAGCAACCGCTTCGTAAGCGGTAGGTCCGGGGTTCGATCCCCCGTCTCGGCTTTTTTTATTGGCCTTTTTTGACAAAGCGCTTTTGTTTACATACCGTATTGCAGAAACCGCATGCACTTAAACACGGCGTTGTGCAAAGGAGGGAACCCTGCTCTATATAATAGAAGTATTTTCAGCCTGTTGGATACAAACAGCCTAACGGGCCGTTAAATTTGCTCCGCCGGGGTTGGCTGAATCTGTACCTTTTGTATTTATCCGCATAGCGCCCGGTTTTCTGTTACCGCCCAGTACCCAGGTTATATTTTGGAAAAATTCTTCCACCATAATCTGCGCTATCCAAAACGAAAAAGACCGGACGCCAAATTGACAACCGCCCTTATTAGTGTTAGATTATTGAAAGTGCCGGATGCTGGACGGACGACCTTTTCTGTATTGAAACTGTCTCCGTAGGTACCGTCCGGCATTTAACCCCCGAGTGCGGATAGCAAGTACTTTTGGTACTGTATCTTAGCCACGGGGGTTATTTATGCAAAGCGCCTATTTTATACATTCCAACGCCAAAGCCTTTTCGTATTCGTTTAATGGCTTGGGTAATAAACGCTAAATCGCTATTTTTTCCAACTAAATCGCCTGTTTGTTAACAGTGCGTACACCTATCTCGCCTTGGCCTATTCCGCGTTTATTCCAAATATGTAATAAAAACACGCTATATGGGTTTTTAATATAAAGGGGGCGTTATGAAAAAAATAGTTTTTATTTGCCTGTCAGTTTTTATTTTGTGCGGATGTACGGCTACCGTGCACGGGGGTTTTAAAGCGGGCAAACACCCCATTCGTTTTTCATCCGTCCGGTATGGGCGGCCGGCGCCGCGCCCTGTTCACCCGCGTTACGCCCGGAAACCAAACACTTGCCGTTATTGGAAAGCGGTGACAGACTTCCGAGGAAACACCCTTTTAATATGCAGCCCCCGCCCGTAGCGGCTTTTGGGCAGCGCCGGAGGCTGTTGCCAAATGAACAGTAAAACGTGTTTTTACCTGTCCCTAAACAAGCAGATAAATAACCGCTTCAAAACCCCAACCTAAAACAAGCGTTCTTTGCAAAAAGAACGCTTGTTTTTATTAGTGTTTTATCCGAGGAAGTTATTTTTTGCCAAAGGCCGCGTCCACCTGTTTTTCCAGCGCGTCCATACGCGGGTTGGCGCGCATTTTTTGCAAGAAAGCCTCTTCTTTGATTTCAGCCGGACCCTGCCGGTAAGCGGCAATCCAAGCGCGGGCTTCCTGCGGGCGGCGCTGCAAAATGGCAATTTGGGTTAAAAAGATATAAGTGGCTTGGTTGACCGGGTCCAGCAATAAGGAATATTCAAAACTGGCCTGGGCTTTATCCATATTTTCCAAAGCCAGTTTTTTATATTTATCATATTGGGTACGGTCCGCCGCGCGGGAAGCCATGTCCGAATATTTTAGCGCGGCCGAATAATAAAACTCTCCATACGCCTGGTGTAAAAGCGCATGGTTGGGGGAAGCGGCGCGCACGGCGTCAAAATCCCGCAAAACACGCTCGTAATCCGTCGCGGGGGAAGAGGAGTCCCCTTTCTTGGTATTAAAAGTTTTGGCAAAATCCAACCCGCCCGCAAGCAAGGTGGCGCGGTATTGGCGGTAAGCCATATTAAACGGGTTGGCCTCTATGGCTTTTTGAAAATAATCCAAGGCGCCGTCCCGCTGGTTGCGGGAGGCAAAACCGGTGGCAACGCCGTAGTAATGGTCCGCCATGAACGGCCTAAAAGCCAAGCAAGAAGCCCCGGAAACCAACAAAAGAACAGCCAGCGCGCACGGGCTGGAAAACCGCCCCGCCGCGCGCGCGGTAACAAAAAACACGCCCAGTACGGCGGCTAAAAACACCGCCCAAGCGGAGGCTTTTAAAAAAGCGTCCCCAAACCGGGCGGAAGACATTACTTCCGTCACGCCGGCAAATTGCCCCGCCAACACAAAAAACGTCCACGCCAAGGCCGCCCACACCAAGACCCGCAAACCCCAGGCTAACGGGCCCGCTTTTCCCGCAAGAACCGGAGCCGGGCCGTCCCCCGCGCAAGGAGCGTTTAACTGTCCGCAATCCCCCGGGACAGATAGCCCCGCCAACACCCCCAAAAAGAGGGCAAAAAATACCCCGGTAGAAGCGAAATGCAGGCTTACGTCTACTTGGTTATGTATTAAAATACCCGCCAAAGAGCAGCCGTAGCCCCACAGCCAATAACTTTCCGGCTGGTTTTTCCCGCGCAAAAACTGCAATCGCTTATGGGCGGAAAAAAACACAAAAAACATCATCCACAAAAATAAAATTAACCCCACCGAGCCCGCCGTAACCCACAATTCCAGCGTTTCGTTTTCAGCGTGTTGGGTTTGCGTATTATGGGCGTTTTCTATAAAGAAAATTTGCGGTTTTCTGTAAGCGGGATAAATGGTTTTAAAACTGCCCACCCCGGTGCCTAAAACTGGGGAATCCTGCACCATGGAAAAGGCGGAAGCCCAAGTATGCACGCGAAACCCTACCGAATCCACCCTCTTTAACGCATATACCCCCGCCAACAGCACGGCCCCGGCCGCCACGCACGCCGCGGCTATATTCACCCGCCGGCGGTAAGCCGCCAAACGGGAAGAAAAATAGTTCACATACCCCAACGCCCCCGCGGCAAACACCGCGCCAAACGCCAGCCAGGCCCCCTTGCTTTGCGTAAAGAATAAATCAATCACCCCCAAGGCGTACAAAACCAATAAACGCTTTTGGCGGGTGCGTAAAAATTCCGCCAGCACAATAAAAGAGGAAAAAACAATAAAATCCCCAAAAAAGTTGGGGTTTGCCTGGGTGGAAAAAATACGGTCCCCAAAAAAAGCGCGCCAAGGCATAAAATCAGCCCCCGGCGCGAAAAGGTCTATCACCTGCAAAAAACCGTAAACGTAGGATATCCACGCCGCCCATACAATACAGCGGCTGAGTACCCGTACGGAAAACGACCTAAACTGCGCCAACGCCAACAGGGTCAACCCAAAATACAATACGTAACGGCTAAACTCTGCCCAGCATTCGGTACGGTACGGCGCCCATAGTACGGAAGCCAGCATAAACGCGTAATATCCCAAAAAAGGAATATACCAAAGCCAATTAGCCCGGGAAACAAAAAAACGTTTTTCCTGCGCCAGAAGCGAAATCCACCATAAAACCAGCGCACTCCCCCCGCCAAAAAGAAGCGTGTCTTTGGCTTGGGCCGTGTCATACGTACCGGTAAAAAAAGAAACGGTAATAAATATACCCAGTATCCCGGCGCCCCAAGCCAAAGCTTTGCGCATAAAAATGCCGGGAACGGATAAACCGCCCTGCGGTTTTGCGTGTGCGGAAGAGATATACTGTTTCTGTGAAACGCGTTTTTTAGCCATATTCATATATTAACAATTTTTTATTCTTCCCGCGCGTAAGGCCCGTGTTGCATTTTACGGGTTTTTTGGTATACTATTTATGTACAATTTATACCAGTCATAAGGAGATTTTTATTATGAACACAAAAGGTTTTACGTTAATTGAGCTGCTGGTGGTGGTGCTCATTATCGGGGTGCTTTCCGCCGTGGCTTTGCCGCAGTATACCACCGCTATTGAAAAATCCCGCGCCACGGAAGCGTTAACCCTTTCCGGCGCTCTGCGCTACGCGGCGGAACGCTATTATCTGCAGAAAGACACTTGGCCCGCCAATGACACGTTAAGAAAGCTAGACATTGAATTGCCGCAAAACGCATCCTGCGGTTCCGGATATGGCGGCAAAAACTTTTGTATTTCCGTAAGCGGCACGGCTCCGTTCACTATTCAGGCGCAGCGTATCGCCGAACCCAGATACACCATTGAAACGTCCACCAACGACGGCACCAACTGGACCCGCACCTGCAAATACAGTACGGCCGATGAAAGCGCCAAATTTTGCTATGCCATTGCCGGCAGCAAAGACTTGGCTGATAACGGTTTTTAACCTGTTTTCTTATCAACAAAAAGCCGCTTGTTCAAAGCGGCTTTTTTTATGGCTAAAACAAAAGACTAGGTTTAAATTAACAGACAAACGGAACCCCAAAGCGGCGTTCCTTTGCAAAGGGTTGAACGATAAAACAAGCCATTACACCCTATGTGTTCTTGTTTAAATTCTTTCCACACAAAAATCTATGTTATTTTTCATTTACTTTTTTGGACGGCCAAAAAATGGCTGTGGCAATTTAGCATAAAATAAACCGGGCCTTTTCCACAAAGGCCCGGTTTTTCCATATTATTTTTAAGCGATTAATGTTTCCAACCATTCTGGGCTTTCAACTCAAAATAAGTTTTAAGCGAAGCCGGCAACAGACGGTATCCGATATAATTGCGGAAGAAGTCATCCGCGTAGATATAGCCGTCTATCCCCACATTAAACAACTCAGGGGCGCGGCAATCTTCCTCACGGTATTCGCTTAACGCCAAGATGGGTTTTTCATAACCGTTTTTTCTTAAATGGTAAGCCAAATACTGGCCGCCTCCGCCGGGAACCAGCAAGTCTGTTACTATTACATCAAAATCTTTTTTGGTTTGAAGCAAAGCGTCCGCCGTTTGGAATATTTCCACGCTGGCCCCTTCGCCAAAATAACCGGCGGCAACCCAATTTTTAACCGAGCCGATCATGCCCGGGTGGTCATTCACCAAAGCGATATGCAGGTTTTTAGGCAGCTGCTGCGCCACCGGCATAACCAATTCTCTCGCGCCGGAAGATAAAGGCTGGTAATCTTCCCACTGCATTTCACGCCATTGGGCTTGAGCCGGATCTTTTAAGAAAAACTGTTCCGGCACGTAGGGGCGGTCACTGCGGGGTTCGGCTCCTTTCTTTTCAAACATACCGAAATAAGCCGGTTCCAATTCTTCCAGCACATCAACCAGATAAACATAAGCTTGCTGCAGGGGGGCATCATCCTTAAGCATAAAATCCAACTGATGTTTGATATTAGAAACCAAAATTCCGCCTTCACGCAAAAGCTGTTTTCTTTCCATAGGCTCAATAGCGTTAAAGTCTTTATAAAGCTGTAAGTAAAATTTACGGGAATCCCAGTTGCGTTTAAATTCCAGAAATTCTTTCATTAACGCTTCGTATCTGTCTGCCTGGGCCTGTATCTGAGAAGGCGTTAAACGGTAAGCGTTGAATTTTAACTGGTCTTTAGGCGTAGGCACAATAGAAACAATAGGTGTTAAATTATGATGATTCTTAGCCGCCTGCAAAGCCGCCTGCAAACGCATATTCTTTTTAATTTTGCGTTCTGAGCGGGTCACTTTGGCTTTCTGCCATAAAACGGATTGGATGCGTTTGGCATCAACCTGTTCTTTCGTCAGTTTGCGCACCAAGTTTTTAGAAATTTCTTTCTTTCCTTGCGCATAAGCTTGGGTACCTATACAAATGCACAGTCCCAAACAAAAAAGTAGGGTTGTTTTAATTGTATTTATCATACTTATAGGATAACTTTCCCTTATATTTTTCTACAAGAGACTTTAGGCCTATAAGCACCTAGGTCTTTTGGACCTAGTTTAAGGTAGATTTAAAATTTTTATACGCCAGCGCGCACAAAACCACGCAAATGACCGCCAGCCAAAAGCAGTTGCCCCAAAAAAGCGCCGCGTCCCCCCCTTTTAAAATCACGGCGCGGAAATTAACTACGGAGTACATCATCGGGTTTAAATAACACATCCACCTAAACACGGGCGGGATATTGGCCACCGGAAAAAATACCCCGGAAAGCAAAATACCCGGCAGTAAATACAACATGCTGCCCATCATAGCCTGCTGCTGAGTGGAAACCACCGTGCTGATAATCAACGCCACCGCCAAGGCGGACAAAGCAAACAGCGCCGCGTTTACCCCCACCAACAATAAATTTCCTCTAAACGGTATGCCAAACCACGCCACCCCCACAAACAGCACCAACCCCACGATGGCTAAACCAATAACAAAATAAGGCAGCGTTTTGCCCAACATAATTTCTTCCACCGTGCAGGGGGAGGCAATCAATTTTTCCATAGTGCCCGTTTCTTTTTCTTTGGCAATGGCCATGCCGCACACTACTAGCAGCACAATAAAGGTGGACATCACCATCAAAGCCGGTATCATATAAGAAGTGGTGTCTAAATTATGGTTAAACAAAACGCGCTGGTCCAACTGAATTAAACCGGCGGAAACATTATATCCCCGCTCAGCGGCCACTTCCGCCACAATTTGCTGTACGTATCCGTTTACCTGCTGGGCGCGCTGTGCGTTGATGGCGTTTACCAAAAGTTGTATGGGGGCGTTGCCGCGCTCCAGGGCTTTTTCAAACCCTTCTTTGGGGGCGATTAATACGGCTTCCGCACGGCGGCTTTCTATTAAGGAAGCCGGGTCCTTCTCTTGGCTGACGGGCAACACCTTAAACCAGCCCGAAGCCTGCGCCCGGGCCCGTATATCGCGCGCCACGCGGCTGTTGGGTTTGGCCAAAACGGCCAGCTCCACGTTTTTTACCTCGCTGGTTAAAGCCAGACCGAACATAACGGTCTGTATCAGCGGAATGAAAAAAATGGCAAACAACATTTTGGGGTCACGCACAATTTGCGTAAACTCTTTCTTAAAAAATCCTTGCAGCGTAACGCGGCGTATTTTCATGGTTCCACATCCGTTTTAAATTTAAATACGGCCAGTACAATCATCACCACGGCAAAAAGGCCTATCCCCCAAAACGCGGGGGCCAGCGGGGCAAACCCCGCCTCACTTAAAAACAGCGTGCGGCTGATTAACAAAAACCACCGCTGCGGAAACAGCGCCGTAAACCACCTAAAAAACAACGGCATGTTTTCTATGGGAAAAATAAAACCCGAAAAAATAAACGACGGCAACAACCCCACCGCAAACGCAAACTGTATGGCGGCCTGCTGCTGGCGCGTAACTACGGAAATAACCAGCCCCAGCGCCAACGCCCCCGTAACATAAACAGCGCAAGCCAGCATATATAGGAGGAAACTGCCCTCAAACGGAATGCGAAACACGGTTAAAGCCAATACAAACACCACCAGCACGTCAAACAAAGCCAACAAAAAGTAGGGGATTAATTTACCCAACACGATTTCCGCCGGGCGGACCGGCGTGGAAAGGAGCAACTCCATGGAGCCGTTTTCCCACTCTTTAGCTACCGTAAGCGCGGTAAGCATAATAGCCAACAGGCCGATAATCACCGTGCTTAACGCCGGCACAATAAACCAGCGGCTGCTAAGCTCCGGGTTAAATAAAAAACGGGTGCGTATGCGCGCAGAAGCCCCTTCCCCGCCCTCAGGCAAAAACAGGGCGTTGGTAGCCTCTATGATACCGCGCATGTAAATTTGGATAATGCTGGCTTGCACGTTGTCCGTACCGTCCGTAAGCAGCTGCGCCTGGCCGGGATCGGAAATATCCCCCGCTTTGACATGGCGCCCAAAGCCGGGCTTAATAATCAGTACGGCGGGGGTGTTGTTTTTTTGAAGGGCCTCATCCGCCTGGGCGGGGCCGTGCAGGGGGGTTTGGTCAAAATACCCGGAAGAAGATACCTCCTGCAAAAAACGGCGGGAAACGGAAGTCTGGTCATTATCGCGCACGTACAGGCGCATGTGTTTATAATCCAAGTCAATCACAAAACCAAACATGCCCACAAAAATAAGCGGCAGCACCAGCGCAACCACCAGGGTAAACGGGTCACGCAGGATGTGCTTGTATTCTTTGGCCGCGACGGACCTTACACGCCTTAAAAATAGCCTCATGCGCCTTTCCTCCCACTGACCGCCTTTAAAAATACGTCTTCCAGCGTGGGTTCCACTGGGTGAAAGGCAAATACGCCGGCTTGTTCTTTGGCGTAAGCCTCAAAGCGAGCCCAGTCATTTACACGCACGCGAAGCCCGCCGGAAAAGTTTTCCGCCTCGCCGATATTGCTCCGCTCCAATTCCGCGCGCACGCGGGATATTTCCGGGCGGGAAAAAACCAATTCCACCGGCGGCTGGGGGAAAAATTGCTCCTTTAACTCCTGCGGGGTGCCCGTGGCGATGATTTTACCCCGCTCCATCAGCACAATGCGCCCGCAGTATTCCGCTTCGTCCATATAATGCGTGGTAACAAAAACCGTTTTTCCGTTTTGGGCCAGGGTGCGTATCAAACGCCAAAAATCCGCACGCGTGGTGGGAGAAGTGCCGGCGGTGGGCTCGTCCAAAAAAACCAAATCCGGGTCATGCAGCAGGGTGGCGGCCAGCGCTACGACCTGTTTTACGCCGCCGGAAAGCAATTTAACCGGTTCATTTAAATGCTGGGTAAGGCCGATAAACTGCATCAGTTCTTCCGCCCGGGCTTTTATTTGTTTGCGCTTGAGCCCGTACAAACTGCCGGCAAAAGCCAGGTTTTCTTTAACGGTCAAATCCGGGTATAAAGTAAATTTTTGGGACATGTAACCAATGCGCGGTTTTAAGACGGACGTGGAGGAAGAAACGTCTTTCCCGTCCACCTTAACCGTTCCGGAAGTGGGATTTAACAACCCGCATATACAGCGTATGGTGGTGGTTTTGCCCGCGCCGTTTGCCCCCAAAAAACCAAATATCTCCCCCCGTTTTACTTCAAAAGAAATTCCGTCCACGGCTTTAAAACCGCCAAAAGCCACGGTTAAGTTTTCCACCTGTATGATATTGCTTTCTGTGCTCATGGTTTTAAAAAGATGTCGGCAAACTGTTTTACCTGAAATTTGCGCATCAATTCCTCCGGCGTTCCGGCGGCTTTTAAAAACCCGCCGTCCAGCACGTGCACTTTGGCGCATCGCTGGGCTTCGTCCATATAAGAAGTGCTTAACACCACGGTGGTATTCTGCCCGGCAAAACCGTAAACCAGCTCCCACAGTTCCTGGCGGCTGACGGGGTCCACCCCCACGGTAGGCTCGTCCAACAATAACAAACGAGGGCGGTTTAGCAGTACGCACATCAGCCCCAGTTTTTTATACATGCCGCCGGAAAGTTTCCCGGCGGGGCGTTCTTTAAAGGCGCTCATGCCGGTGGCGTCAAACAATTCCTGCATGCGGGGTTGGTAATCGGCCTCGCTCAGGCCGTATAAATCCCTAAAAAATTCCAAATGCTCGCGGCAGCTTAAATCCGGGTATAAACTGGGCTCCTGCGGGAAATACCCCGTTTCATATTTGGCCCGGGCGGGCGTAACGGGGCCCGCTTCGTCATAATATTCCACGCGCCCTTTTGTGGGATGCAAAAGGCCCGTCAGTACGCGCATTAAGGTGGTTTTTCCCGCCCCGTTGGGGCCTACTATGCCGTGCACAAGCCCGGCCTCAAACACGGTGTTTACTCCCCGCAAAGCCGCTGTGCGGCCCAGCGTTTTGCTTAAATCTTCCACCCGTACGCCAAGCGCGGGCATTATTTATCCTCCAGCGGGAAAGACACTTCCAGCGTCATGCCCGGTTTTAAGGTTTGGTTGGCGTCATTGGCAAAACGGGTCTTTATGCCGTATACCAGGCGTTCGCGCTCGCGGCGGGTTTGCACGTTTTTGGGGGTAAATTCGGCTTCGTCGTTAATGGTTAAAACGGTTCCTTTAAAATGCTGGCCGGTTTCCGGCAAAAAGCCGGTTACTTCCATACCGGGCTGTAAGCGGGCAAGCAGGTCATGCTCCACATACACCCATACGTCCATTTGGGCCAAATCCGCCACCGTGAGCAGTTTTCTGCCGGCGGGGATCAATTCCCCCTCCTCGTAATATTTATAAAGCACTTTTCCGGTTAACGGGCTTTTAATTTCACACCAGTCTTTATGCAGGGAGGCTTGGTCAAACTGATGTTTTTTCAGGTCGTAATTCTCGCGCGAGCCGGCCGTGGTTTTTAACAGCTGGGAGGCGCGCTCAAACTCTTTTTGGGCAATGGCTTGCTGCAGGGCCACGTCTTTGCACTCCAGCTTTGCCAATACTTCCCCTTTTCGCACCGGGGAGCCTTCCTGCACGGGCAGGCTTTCAATGGTGTCCGCCAAACGGGAGGGTACGTCCACCTCCACCGCTTCCACCACCCCGCTGTACGCAAACGGCGTATGGCGCCAGAAAATCAAACACGCCCCCACCAAGATAAATAAAACCGCAACAGAAACGGCAATGATTTTTTTCATATATGTTATCTCCCTAAATTATCCATAACGGCTAAACTGTTTAAACGCTGTATATATAAATCCGAAAGGGCGATACGGCTTTGAAGCAGGGACAGGTTGGCGTCGTCCACCTCCAAAAACGTAACGGAACCGGCTTTGTACGCTTCATACGTAAGCGCGGCGGTTTTTTGGGCCGCTTCCACCAGCTGGCGGGCTAGGTCTTCTTCTATATCCAAGGATTGCAGCCTGTCGCGCGAGGAATAAAACAACGCCTCTAAAGACTGTTCCAGCTCCGCCCGGTTTTCTTGCAGCGCCTGGGCCGTTTTCAGTTGGGAAAGCGCCTGCTTTTTGTTCTTTCCCCCCTCAAACAAAGGCAACCGCACCGAAAGCCCCGCCCGGCCTAAAAACACGTCCTCCTGCAGCGGGCCGTTGGGGTATTCCCAATACGCGCCGCCCGTAAGCCCTACCCGCGGCCAAACCGCAGCCGCATACCCGCGGGAGATATATTCATACTGCCGGACCAACGAATCTAAAGAAGCCAAGCGGGGGCTGTTGGAGTCAAACCCCAGCCCGGCGGCTTGGGACAAAGCATGAACGGTATTTTCCGGCTCGTCCGCCCGCACGACAGCCGTGGTATGGCCGGGCAATTTTTCCGTTACGCGCGCGTCCAGCGCGTAAGCGGGGTTAAGGCCGTAGTCCGTACCCGTCAGTTTAAACAAATCCCTTAGGTGCGTGCCTAAAGCGCCGCGCGCCGCGCTGGCCTCCTGCGCCAAACGAAGGGCCTGTTTTTGCGCCATCAGCACGTCCAAACGGCTTTTGGCGCCGGCTTGGTAGGCGGACTCTATATCTTTTAATTGCTTGCGGGCCACTTTTAACTGCTCGGAAGCCAAATACATATGCTCCAAATCCCGCTGGACGGTAAAATAAGCCTGGCGCACGCCAAGCAGGGCAAAACGGCGGGCGGCGTCCAAATCCTGCAGGGCGGACTCGTAGGCTGAAAAGCGGGCCTTGCTGGCGGAGGAACGGGCGCCTTTGTCAAAAAGGGTAAACTCTACCGTAGGGCCGATTTTTCCCCCCCATTCACTGCCAAATTCAAACTGCTGGGGCCCCAGCTGCATGGTGGGAATTTCAGACACCCAGCTGCCTTGCGCGTCCAAATACAAAGACGGATACAACGCCGCGCGCGAAGACTGATACCCCGCCAGCGCCGCCTGCGCTTTTGCCTGCGCCGCTTTTACGGCGGGAGAAAAGGCCAAGGCGTCGGCTTCGCACGCGGCAAGCGAAATATCCTGCCCAAAGCCAATTCCCCCTACGCCCAAAAGAAGTACTGCTATCAAATATTTTTTCATTTACTGTCCCCCAACACGGCATTTAACATAAATTGCGCCCGGCGGAAGGTATCGGCCTCCCACGCCACCTGCACCACTTGGCGGTACAGCTCCGGCGGGAAATTTTTACCCATGCGCTCCGCCAACCCCAACACCCCCTGCGCCAGCGGCACCTGCGGCAACAAAAAAAGCAGGGCATCGCGCGCGTTTTGGGTACGCAGCTGGCCCAGTTTTTGCGCGCGTTTCAGCTCATTCATGAGTACGGAAACATGCTGGGCAAATAATTGAGCCACCAACCGCACTATTTGCCTGTCCCCGCTGAACGCGTCCCCAATCAGCATGGAAATCAGACGGCGGTTCTTGCCGGCAAAAAGATAGATGGCGCGCAGTACGGCCTCTATATTCTGCCGGGGCGTGCGGGAAGGCAAAATTTCCAAATTAATGGCGCTCATCATTTCCCCATATAAACTTTTCAGTACGGCGGCGTCAAACGTTTCACGGGTTTTAAAATAATAGTGAAACATGCCCAAGTTGACATGAGAGCGGGAGCAAACTTCCCTTACCGTAAAATTTTTAAGCCCTTTTTTGCGGGCTAAAAAAACCCCGGCGTGGATTAGTTTTTCATCCGTATTAGAAGAAACGCGGCCCATAAATCCTCCCAAAAATTATACATATGTATAATTATTATACGCTTGTATAATTATATTGTCAACCCTCTTTTTCTCTCCGTTAAAAACATCTGCTTTACACGCTTTTATATTTGTTGCCACACTTTAAACAAGAACCTAAAACACTAAGAGTAAGCGCCATTTTTTCTTTTTAAAAAAACTCCCCGGTTTACCCCGGGGAGTTTTATCCATACAAGCAAATCCAATAGTTATTTTTGCAAAATATGCACGGCAAATCCGCCCAATTCTTTGGCTAAATACACCACGCGAAGGGAGCCGTCCTCGCTATAGCCGGCGCTGTCCCAATTAAATTGGACGCCTTGCTTTTGCAGATAATGCGCCGCGCGGGCGGCGTCGTTGGTGGATACGGCAATATGGCCGTTATGCCCGTAGAAAGGTTTCTTCATTACTTCCACCACTTCGCCGGCAAAATAGGCGCCGCCGCGGTCCGTACGGGCAAAACCAAACAGGCTTTCAAACTCGCCCGCCGTACGGGCGGAGGTTTCCCCGTCCGGCTGGTTAATGCCTATGTGGCGCAGGTCAAACCCCAGCATATTGTTTACGGCCTGGCGCACGCGGCGCACGAAAATCTCAAAATAAGATTTGCCCCGGCGGTGCGGGGTTTGCAAATCCGGGCAGAGGCAGGGGGCCACTTTCCCGCTGGAAAAATATTGCCCCAATTTATCAAACACCACGCGCGAAAGCGGAGGCAGCGCCAACACCTCATTAGCCGCCAACACCGCCTGCACCTGCGCGTCCAACCCGGTGGCAAACACCAGTTTGGCCCCGGCCTGTACGGCCAACCGGGCGGATTTTTCATCTTCCACCCCGCAGGCGCAAATAAAAAAATCTTCCACCGCCTGCTGCATCACGCGGGATTGGGAAACGTCTTTTTCGCTCTGGATATGCAAAGCCGCCAGCGGCAGCCCGCCCATAGACAAAGCGCGCGCCAAATCCCCCGCTTCCGCCGGGCTTACCTTGCCTATAAACGGCACAATGCCCGTTAAATAAACTGTATCCAAAATATCCATAAACGCCCTCCTGCCCTATGATTATTTGATATGTACGTCCGCGCGTACGGCATCGCACAGCATTTCCAACGCTTTGGCGGAGGCTTTGCCGATGTTACGCTCCCGCACGGAAGAAAAAACAAATTTTTTTGCGAAACCGCCCGCCGGCCCCGCCACGGCAATCCACACCGTACCCACCGGTTTCTGCGGGCTCCCCCCGCCCGGGCCCGCTATGCCGGTGGTGGAAACGGCCCAATCCGCCCCCGTTACTTTACGCGCGCCCTGCGCCATTTGCTGGGCTACCGGCTGGCTGACGGCGCCGTATTTTTCCAAATCCGCAGCAGATACCCCCAGCACGTCCTTCTTTACTTGATTGGAATAAGAAACAATACCGCCTAAAAAATAGTCCGACGCGCCCGCCAACCCCGTAATTAAACGGGCGATATTCCCCCCGGTACAGCTCTCCGCCGTCGCCAGCGTAAGGCCGTTTTGCGTAAACAAACAGGCCACCGCCGCCACATTGGAAGGTTTTTCCCCTTCCGCAAAACGAAGCCCTTGCAAATGGGTTTTTAAAATTTCCGTTTGGCTTTGTAAGTCTTTCAACGCGCCGCCCTTGGCGGTAAGGCGCAGTTTTACTTCATCTTCCGAAGGTAAATAGGCCAGCCCTACGCCGGGCGGAAGCTGCTCCTCAAACGGGCGCAGGCGCAAGGCAAGCTCCGCCTCCGGAATATTATAGACGTGCAACAAATTGTACTGTAATAAAGAAGCCCCGCATTTTTGCTTCAGCAAAGGCAATACTTCCGCCTGCATTAAATATTCCATTTCAAACGGAACGCCGGGCAGGGAAACGGTTATTTTGCCCTCTTTCTCAAACCACATGCCGCTGGCCGTACCCCGCAGGTTGCGAAGCACTTTGCACCCCTGCGGCAGCATGGCTTGGGTTTTGTTGTATTCGTTTATTTCCCCGCGGCGGGGCAAAATCATTTCTTCCAGCCAAGAATAAACCTGCGGGTTAAAAACCAGCGGCATATCAAAAAAATCCGCCAAGGTTTTTTTAGTCAGGTCATCCTTAGTGGGGCCCAGGCCGCCGGTCAGAAACACCAAGTCCGCACGGGAAAGAGCGGCTTTCAGCGCGTTTAAAATTTCTTCCCCCGCGTCCGCCACCGTGTGCATGGCAAGCGTTTCTATACCTAAAAGAGCCAGCTCTCGCGCGATATAGCGGGAGTTGGTGTCCGTAATTTGACCCAGGAGTATCTCGTCCCCAATTGTAATAACGGCGGCTTTCATAGCTTTATTGTATGATTTTTTTCAAAATCTTTCAGGGGGATTTATAAAGGAGGCATGCCTTAAAATTTCATATAATATATAAGTAAAATTTTATATTCACCGCGCCGTACGGCGCGTTTTTTAAGGATAACATGAACCCACAAACCAATCAACCCCGCCCCAACGCCTGGGCGTTAGTGCCGTTAGGAGTATTTTTAATTTCCTATTTAGTAGTGTCTATCATCGCCGGGGATTTTTACAAAATGCCCATTACGGTGGCGTTTGTTATTTCTTCCATCGTGGCCGTAGCCATGGTAAAAAATGGCAACTTGCAAAAACGCATTGAAACCTTCTGCCAAGGGGCGGCAAACCCCAACATTATGCTGATGGTGCTTATTTTTATTTTGGCGGGAGCGTTTGCGCAAACCACCAAAGCCATGGGCGCGGTGGACGCTACGGTCAATTTGGCGTTGTCCATACTTCCCGGCAATGTGCTGGCGGCAGGGGTATTTTTGGCGGCGTGCGTGATTTCCGTTTCCGTGGGGACGTCCGTCGGCACCATTGTGGCATTGGCCCCGGTGGCGGCGGGCATTGCCGCCAAAACCGGCATGAACCCGGCCCTTATGGCGGCGGCCACCGTGGGCGGGGCGATGTTTGGGGACAACCTGTCTTTTATTTCTGACACCACCATCGTAGCCACCCGCACACAGGGGTGCAAAATGTCAGACAAATTTAAAACAAACTTCAAAATTGTTATGCCCTTTGCCCTGCTGGCCACCATTTTATACATTCTGCTGGGCAGCAACGCCCACGCCGGTTTTGAACCCGCCCAAGTGCAGTGGCTGAAAGTGCTGCCATATCTCATTGTATTGGGGGCGGCCATTATGGGCGTAAACGTGATGGTGGTGCTTTTGCTGGGCACGGTGCTTTCCGGAATTATTGGGCTTTTACTGGGGAGTTTTAGCATTTGGGAATGGACGGTTTCCATGGGGGCCGGCATTACCGGCATGGGTGAGCTGATTATAGTAACCATACTGGCCGGCGGCATGCTGGAAATGATACGCACCGGCGGCGGCTTGGCGTGGATTATCCAAAAACTTACCTCCCACCTCAAGGGGCGCAAAGGGGCGGAACTGAGCATTGCCGGCCTCATCAGCTTTGCCAATTTATGCACGGCAAATAATACCATTGCGCTGATTATGGCGGGCCCCATAGCCAAAGAAATTGCGGACCGTTTTAAAATTATGCCCAGCCGCTCCGCCAGTTTGTTGGATATCTTTTCCTGCTTTGTGCAGGGCATTATCCCTTACGGGGCGCAGCTCCTTATGGCGGCCAGCTTAACCGGTATTTCCCCCCTGCATATTATGGAGTATTTATACTACCCGTATTTGCTGGGTATAGGGGCATTAGTAGCCATTTGGCTGGGCCTGCCGCGCAAATTCCGCGCGCAATAAACCCCGCAAGCGGGATAATCTTTCCGCCCGGCGCATTTATTTATCCACACAAAACCCCCGGTATAACCGGGGGTTTTTAGGATTGTTTAATAAAAAAGGATTTATTTTTTTCTTGGCTTTTTCCCTGATTTTGCGGGCGGATAAGGAGTAAAAACAGGGCTGAGCGCCAACAAACCACATAACAGAAAAAAGCCAAAAAAATTTTTCATATATTTCATAATATTTTTTTACTGCCAATTTGTCTTGGGGCATTGGGCCTATACACCCATATAATTGGGGCCCATACGCTTTACTAATAAACTGAGTGTATAAATACCCTTTATCATTTCAAGGAGGCCAAGCGTAACGGGACATTTTCCGCCACGTATATAATTTGCTAGAATAAAAGAAATAAACGTTTTGCGCGCTCGTAGTTCAATGGATAGAGCGTCAGCCTCCGAAGCTGGAAATGTGGGTTCGACTCCCGCCGAGCGCACCATTTAACCCCATAAAAAGCCCCCGCCACAAACCGGGGGTTTTTTATGATTAAATAAAGCAAAAACTATTCTTTTGCCGCCTGGGGTGAGGGCGGATAAGGAATAAAAATAAATTCATTATTTTTTATTTTTAACTCCCCCCACGTTAAACGCCCGTTTATTTTTAAAATTGCGCTCACGCGGTAAATCCAAGACGGGGGAATATCATGCGGGACGGATACAATACTCCGCCAGCCCAATTTTTTAAGATGAAAGATAACCGGAAGATAAGTTTCTACCCCCACCTTGGCATACAGAAACGTCTCCGCGATCTTCACTTTATGGGAAGCATAAATAGCCAAACTCCCATCCGGATATTCTTTGCCGTCATAAGCGGCAAAATTTTCGTAATGAGATTTGGAAACTTCCAGCCCATGCTGTAAAATATAGCGCAAGTCTTTTCCGTCCGCATCCAACACCATACCGCGGTACATTTCGTTTTCATTTTCCGCCAAAGGAAAAGGCGGCCGGCCGTATCTTTTTATCTCCGGAGCAAACTGGCTTAATGAGGAAATCAATATCTCATTATTTTTAGTTTCCACGGAAGCCAAACCCTTGCGCTGCGCCGCCCGCAAAACAGCCGCTTCCACTTTTCGCTGAACAGTATAAAAAACCACTTTTGTCCGAGCAGGCACCAGGGCCTCTTTAAACGCTTTCCATTTTTGTGCGTGCGCACACGGAGCAAGCCCCAGCAGGCAGAGTAAAAAGAGTACGCTAAAAAATTTTCTCATAATTATATGATAAATTTTTAGCGTACCTAATACATGGGTCTTTAGCCCCAAGACAAGCAAGCATTTAGGCCTATCTGGGCGGCTGGCAAGCCGGCGAACCCTTGCAAATACAATAATGCTTGAGCAGCGCGCGGGCGTTTTGGTCGTTCACGCCCGGGTCTTTGTAATCAAACCCAACCCGGCAGGCTGTAGCGTTACTTGCGCGCCACGTTTTGCAGCCGCTCACGCACGTCGTCAATAAGCAGATTATCAACGCTGTCATGAATCGCATTTGCCCGCTCCTGTTCTTTTGCCGTCCGTTCCGCTTCCTGTTTTAAAGCTTCCAGCCTAGCGGCGTTGCGCCCGCTGTTTTTAGCAAGCGCAATTACCGCCCATAATACAAGCCCCAGGGCCGCCACGGCCCCTATGCTCGCCCACATTATTTCTTACCTATAAACGAGCCGTCCGGATTGCATAATGACAAGGCGGACAACACCTTCAGCACCTGAGCCCAAACCGTATCGTCTTTATCGGTGGAAGTTAACTTTACCACAACGGTTATAATTAAAATAACCGCGCCGGCAATACTCAGTACGTCATTCCAATTGCTTTGAATCCATTCCATTTTAGTTCTCCTTTATTTCAATATGGGGGCAGTCTTTTAAACGCTTAAAATCACCGCCCCATATAAATTCGCTCATTATTTCCCCGCGTTCTTTTAACACGCGGGATATTGCGTCAAACCGAAGCCACATTTCTTTAAACCGCTGTAAATTATTCCAGTCTATTGGGTAAGGGGCTAAGTCCACCGCGTGGCTGGGCACCCGGTTATGCGCGCTTTGCGGGTATTGGGCAAAACTGCGCCCCGCTTTATACGCCGCTTCCTGCTCCGCCTTGGTGCGCCGCCCGCACAAAACGCTTACGTCCATTTGCTTAATAAGTTCCCGGCAGACGGCCACAATATCCGGGTGGCAGGTTAAAAGGCGTTCTTCGCTGGTTTTGCTGAAAGTAGCCATTATTCACCCCCCGCGTGGCGTTGCATAATAAAGCCTTTGATGGTTTTTACGTCGTCTAAAATAATGTCTATTTTAACGCCGCTTTCCGTTAGCTTGCGCTCGTGTTCTTTAACAGCTGCTTCCAATTTTTCCACCCGCGGAGGCAAGCCGTACATGGTAAAACACCAAAACAACACCGCCCCCGCCACGCCGGCTATGTACAACCAAGATTTTATTTTTTCAGGGGTCATTGTCCTTCCTCCCGCAGGGGCGCGGCCAAAGCTTCTATCTCCTGCGCCTGCTGTTTTACGTAATCGCTCGCGCCGGAGCCTTCCGCCAGCACCAGTTCCCGCACGGCGCGGGTAAGGCCGGTTTGAGTTTCTAACGCCTGCACCTGTTCTTTAACAGTGGGGGCAGGTTTGGCGGGGGCATAGCCTTTTAAATACCAGTTACCGTTGTAAGCTTCTTCCACGTCCATTTCTTCCATTCCTACAGATTGATAAAAAGAGACGTCACTTCCTAAACCGACGGACACTTCTTTTGTTTCTTCGTTTTCTATTTTGGCGTATTTAATCATGCGTATACTCTCCTTATAATGAAGGCATAAATTGTTTCACGGATACCTCTCCCGTAATAGTTACAACTTGTCCTTTTTTTATTGGAATAAAGCCGCAAGCGGCGGACGCGGCAGAGCCGGCGGCGCCTTGGAAGTAAACCTGTGCGTTATCAAATTTCATTTCTGTATTTGCATTACTGTTTGAAGAAATAATAAGCACCCACCCGTTTGAGGGGGCAGTATATCCGCTATTTATGGATACCTTGGCGGACAAATTTGGAAAGCCAATTCGGCCATTTTGAACTAAACTATCTGTTTGTTGTGCCAAGCCATCCACTTTCGCCAAATCATTATAATCCACCGTGTGAAACGTATTTTGCGGGGTTAGGCTCAAGATACGGCCCGTACTGTCTCGCGCTACGGAAAAGGCAAAACAAACATTTCTTGCGGCTGTTCCAAAATAAAAAAGGTTGTCTTGTTCGTTATAAACATAACCCCCTTTCTGTAATGCCACGGAAGAGGTTGCCCCGTTAATATAAATTTCCGTTCTTAATATATCACCAATCAGTTCCGGGATTAAAACGGTGGATATTGTGGTAGGCGCGGATTTCAATGTTCCGTCGGTATTTCTGCCGTTGGTCCGCAAACACTCCACCCCGGGCAAAATAAACGGTACGCTTCCGATAAACCCAAACCCGTTAAATACTTGGTCTATGGAGGTTATTTGCGTACTAACCCCGGTAATTAGCGCAATAGGAAAAGATAAGCCGGATATAGTTAGACTTCCGCCGTCATAGCGTTGTACCACGTTGCTGGTCGTGTCATAAAAAGTAACAGAAGTACCTACCAAAGAGGTCCCGCTGTACATGGAATTGACATTGTATGCTTTCAGCTTATTATCGCTGGGGGAATAAAGCAATACGCACTTGGTTGACAAAGAAGCCCCCCCTATTACCGATGATGAAACATCATTTGCAAGTGTAACGCTGTCAAAAACCCCGGGACCGTTTGGCACATACACTTTGCTTCCCGCTTTAAGCGTCAGCGTGCCTTCCGATAACACTAAATTGATATCCTGCGGGATTTTGGTTAGGCAGTTGGTTATTTTATTTTGAATGTCCGCCAAAGAAGCCGAAGAAGCCGCCGCCTGCGCGCTTTGCGCGGCGGATTGGGCGGAACCCTGCGCCGACTGGCTGGAAGACTGCGCGCTTTGCGCGTTGGTTTGGGCGGTTTGCGCGTTTGTCTGCGCCGTTTGGGCGGCATTTACCGCCTGCTGGGTTTGGGTGGCTACCGTTTGCGCCAACCCTTGAACGGAGTTCTTTTCCTGCTGGCAGGTTTGGGCGTAATTTTGCGCCGCGGAAGAAAAATCCTCCGCCTGTTCCTGCGCTTCTTGCGCCGCTTCTTTGGCTGCCTGTGCTTGGGAAACATATACAGACAGGCTATCTTGCGCCTCTTGGGCCTGTTGCTTGGCCTGGGAGGCAGTCTGCGCGGCGGCTTGCGCGTTTTGATTGGCCTGCAACGACGTTTCCAACGCTTCTTGGGATACTTCCTGCGCTTGGTCTTTTAAATTTGTAATAGTGGCAAGGTAAGCGGCAGCGTCCGTATCCGCCGTCTGGGTTTGGATGGGAAATTTAAGCGTGCGGGACAGTTCTTCCGCCAATTCCTGCTCGCGCATGACGGCTAGGTCGTGTGCGTCCTCCCAGGTTTGCAAATCCAAGGTTTGTTGGCGTTTGGTATCAAACTCTTGGGTAAGGGGAGTCATGCGCTGAAGTACAATATATTCCCCCGTTACGGGCGCGGGCTGATTTTCTTCCTTAAGGGGGTACTCTACTTCTTTTTCTTCCATATCCACGTAGAAGCCGGAAGAGACCATTTCGGCTTTTCCGTCCGTACCTACGCGCCATAGGCGCAGGTCCTGTGCGTTAAAGAGCGGAAAGGTAAAGGGCCACGTCGTGCGCTGGCCGTCCCCCGGGTAAATGTGTTTGGTGTGGGTGTTGGTAACAGTCATAATAAAACCTCATAAAAAATAAACATCACGTAAGTTTTTTAAAGCCGCCAGTTTGGAGGAATAATCCCCCGGCAAAGAAAACACGGCGTATTTAAAGTCTTCAGATTCTTCGGTATTTAAGCCTTCCTTTCGGCACAAACGCTGGGCGGCAGAATACAACAAATTGCGCGAGCGGGCGTCTTCCCCCGCCAAAAGGCCGGCGCGTTCTTTCATTAAGAGCAAATAGTCGCTCCCGCTAATCTCCCCCTTTTCCAAAGCTTGGGCCAAGCCGTTCTCTTTAAAATCCGGCTCAGCCAGTTGTTTGTAAAAACGGTTGTAAACAGCGGGGTTAGACTTCCGGCCCGGAGAAGCAACCGCTTTGCGCACGGCGGCGGTTAGGTGTTTATCTTCTTGCGGAAACAATTCCGCCAAAGAATACAAGCCCCGGCTTACTGATTTTTGGTCTCCTGTTTGAGCGCTTTGCAGTATACCGCCCAATAAAGAAGCTTTCTGTTTTTGCAGGCGCGCTTTTTCCGCCCCGGCCATAGATTCTAATTCCAACCGGGTTTCCTGCTGTACGCCGGGCGGCAAATTGCGGCTGGCACCAAAAGAAAGATCCTCTATTTCTTTATCCGTCCACCCTGCGGGATTTTTCCCTTCCCGAAGCGCCTGGGTAAACACCTCCTGCGCGGCCCGCCGCCCGGCCGCCGCCTGGAGCCGTTGGCGAGCCCCCTGCCCCGCCTGAGGGGATAAATAATTTTCAAAACGGGCCAGCATTTGCGCGGCCTGCGGGGTCTGCCCCTCGGCTAAAGCGGCGTTTATATTATTGCCCACCGCCTGCGCATATAAAAAGCTTTTGGCGGGGGAGGAGGAAAAATTTTTTTCCATCAATTTTTCTAATTCTTCCGGGGTGGAGGCCAACGGCGCCACCGCCTGCGCCAAAACCAGCTTTTCATTTTGCGTTTGTTGGCGTTCCCGGCGGGTGGCCTCCTGTTTTGCTTGCTCCAGCGCGCCGGTTAACACATGCTCCGCTTCAGTGGATAAAACGGTCTCATTCTGTTTTTCCATCGGGTTTGGCGAACGATTCTGCTTGTATTGGGCTATTTCTTCTCCCGCGCGGTTTAATAAGGCGGCGGCGCCGCCAAGCGCTTTGATATTTCCTTCCAAACGGGTATATTGGTTCTCATCAAAAGCGGCCCTTGACGGGATAAACACCTGCCCGCCGGCGGCTTGGGTAACACGCAATGATTTTTGTTTTTCATAAACGGGTACTTTCATAGGCCCTCCTAGTAAGAAAATACGTTAAACAAGCGCTGTAAATATTGGCTTAAAAAACTGCCGGACAAGCGCGAACTTAAACTGCGGTATTGGGACGCTTCATCCCGCTTGGCTTGCACCCCCAATAGAGCCGACAGGTTGTTTTCATACAATTCGTCCGCCGTGTTTTGCCGGAGAGTTTGCTGGTCTGTAAGTAAGTTCCAGCGGCTGTCCTGCATGATTTGCTGCACCGTGGCGGACTGCCCCAGCCCATTGGCCGCAAACGCCGCTTTCTGCGCGCTTTGCGCGGCCGTATATTCCTGTTGCAGGCGGGCGCTTTCCTGCGCGGCGGAACGGAAAATATATTCCGCCTGCCGCTTGGAAGCGGCCTCTTGCAATGCGGCTTGTTTGTCTGCCGCCTGGGCCATGGCGCGGTAATATTCCCGCTCAGACTTATTTTTCCCCGCCACGGATAACGCCCCCGTTACTAACGCGCCTCCTAAATTAACTGCTCCTCCCATAATTTTATTTCCTCCTAAATATGAATAATTGAAAAGGCTCTCCCCGCACATTCACCTCCGGCCCGGCTGAGTGTCCCCCCAACGCTTGGGCAAAACGCACAGCCGCCGGGTAGCGCAAATCTATGTAATTGTAAAGTACGGGATATAACGCCCAAAAATACTTTAATGCCGCCCGCGCCGCTTTAAAAAAACCCACCGGGTATTTTTCCACTCCCCTCGCAGTAACCAACCAAACGCAGGCGCTGAATCCCAATAAACCGTCCGGCGTGACGCCCGCTAGCGCCACCGCTTTTCCGCGGGCGCATACCGTTACGTTGGCCGCCCCGGCACGGGCAAAACGTTCCAACAGCGGCGCGTCCGCCCGGCCGTGCGTGGCTTGCAGCTCTTGGCGGTCCAGGCGGCGCATACGGCGTGACACGCGGTAAAAATCAGCTTTACAAGAACGGCGCAAACTAATATCATTTGTAATAGTAAAAGTTCGCTTTTGCTGTATTTTTAAATAAGGAGATTTTATGGCTCTTATCATCGCAATACTGGCCTTTTTAATTTTGGCCGCTTTGGTATATGTAGTGTTTTTCCTAATCTTTAAATTAGGTTGGGTAATAGCCGGTAAAAAAAGAAACAAATGGCCGCTTATCTTGGCGGGTTTGGCTACGGTTGTATTATTTGCCATAGCTATTATTTCCATTATGCTGGGCGTAAACAAATACGTCATGCCCTTTATGGAGTTGGTAGATAAAACCATGCAAAAGACGGAAATCACCACCGGCATCCGCCCCTATACGGATCCTAAATACGGTTTCACCATCAATCTGTTTGGCGGGACGGAAATGTCCAAATGGATTGAGATAGACAGCGAACAAAGCATAGCGGCGGCTTTTGATACCAACGCGGGCGCCATTATTAAAAAGAACCAGGGCCAGCAGAACAATAAAGCCCAAACTCCCATTTCCGGCTTTGTGGCGTATATACAGAAAGACAAGCCTTTGGCCAACGTTCAAGAATACTTGCAAGAGCAAGCAAACGAAATAGCAGAAAAACAAAGTCAGCAGTTTCAGCTAACGGCGGAGCCGGATTTTTCCGTCCCCAATACGGTATTTTTACAAGGGAAAGGAGAAAGCCAAAACGGCATGCCTGTTACCGTTTATATAACCTTTGCCGCCCAAGATGACTTAAGATACATCGTTGTAGGTTTTGTGGTAGGAAACCCGGCATACCAACAAATGGTAAAAGACGAAATACGCAGCTTCCGCCCCGCCGGCATGCCGGCAGCCCCGCTGCCGTATAACGCGGCTTTTACCGTGCCCGACCGGGAAATACCGGCCGCGCTTCCGCAAGCCGCAAATTAAATAAGCTGTTTTTCAGGGCCCTTGGTTAAAACCAGGGCCCTTTTTATTTAGCAGGATTTTACAATAATGTTTAACAGCGTAACGGGAAGAGGATCGGTTTGTTTAAAAACAATCCCCTTCAAAAACCCGTGGCTGGAAGAGAACACTTTTTCACAAAGCGTGTCCTGCAAAGCGGGAGCTTTACCGTCCGGCGTTTGAGGGGCATAAACCAACTCGTCCAGCTTGCCTTCCTCGGCCCCGGCAAAACCGCCGCGGCTGTCCGCCAATAAAAAGCAGACTCCGGCAGCCCGGCGTTTACGGTCGCGCGAAGTACCGTCCGTTAAGCTTAATTCAGCGGGCAGGGTAGCCAGCTCGGCCTCATAACTAAGCCCCACATGCAGCGTTTTTGCCGCAAAAGGAAGCGTAATAGCACCGTCTTGCACCGTAAACGGGCCGGCGGGGTTTCCGTCAGCCAACGCGTATACCTCCTGCCCTTCTAAATGCGCCAGCCCGCTAAACTCCGTATGGCCGCTGGTACCCGGAAAAGATACGCACGCATCCAAAAATATTTGGTCCTGCGGGTTTTTGGTGGCCAAACGCGGGGCTAATTTCTCTATAAAAACCCCGCCGGCACGTTCTACGGCAAACCACATGGCGTCATACCCGCCGGCAGGCAAATTACACAAGCTGATTACCTTGCCCTGCGTTTCCTGCCGGGCCCAAGCGCAAATGTTTTGCCCGGGCAGATAGGTTAAACAGAGCAGGGTGCCGTCCCCCATTAAACACCAAACCAAGGTGTCCGGCTCCTGCTGAAAAGCGAGGGCTTTTACCTCACGGTTAAAAAATAAATGACGGGCAAGCAGGGTTAAATCGTCCCCGGCGTAAGCGTCGGTAGAATAATCATACACAAAATCCCGCACGGCGCTTCCGCGCGCCTGCACAAAAAGCACCCTTCCACCCGCCGCCAAAGCGGGAACAGAGCTGCTGCCGCGCTCGCTCTGCTGAACGGCGGTTACATTATACGCGCTAAACGCCCCGGCAGAAGAGACCGTCCACTCGCTGCCGGAAGTAAAAACAAATAATTTGCCGCACACCGCCACGGAACGAATGGAGTTAAGGCTTCTCCCGTTTAAATTGATGCTAAATCCGTCCGCCTGCTGCTGGGTGCGCAAATGCCCGAAATCCTCATACTTGGAAATTTTAGAAAACCACAGTGTCTGCGGCTCACTTGCGGTACAGGCAAAACCCAGGCGGTCCTGATAAAAAAACACGCACGCCGGGTAACCCGCACGCTGGCTGAAACTGCCTTGCGCCCAGCGGGAAGTCCACTCCTCCCCCGCCGCCTGCTGGAGAACTTCCACCCCCATTTTACGCGCGCTGACGTAAGAGGTCAGTTTTACTATGGATTGCTGGATAAAACTGTCGCTCCACATTTCATACTGCAGGTTGCCCGTGATACTTTCCCCCCGTAAACGCAATAAGTAAAGTTGGGAGGACTCTTCCAAATTGCCAAACTCGTTTAAATTGTCGCCGTCTTCCTCGCGGGAGAAATGTTTCACGCCGCGCCAGCTGAGGCCGCCGTCGGTAGATTTTTCCAACACGGCGGTTCCGCTCCAATTTCCGGAAGTTTTAAAACGCCAATCGCCCCCGCTTTTAAGTTGTTGGGAAGCGCCGTTATAGGCAATAATACCGCAAACATATTGGCTTTCTACTTCATGGGATAAGCTGAAAACCCCTCCCACGTGGTCCGGAAAGAAAAAATCAAAATCACTCTCCAGCATAAAACTTTGGGTGGCGCCGGGCACAATACTCCCCGCATTGGCCCCGCCGGATAACTGGTACACGGCAGTTTCACTGGGGGAAGCAAAGATGTCTTCTAAATATTCCAGCTTCAGTTCGGCGCCGTTATAATCTCCGCCGTTTGCTTGGGGGGAAGTAATGGTAACCACCCCGCCCAAATTAACCGCGCTGAACCCCTCTCCCCCGTAAGTGGTATTAAAACGATTCACCATCGCCTGGATATTGCAGTTGTATTCATTATCTAAATAGAAGCCTTCCCCCCTAAAAAAAGCCCGTATGGCATAATGGCTGTACACTTTAGGCTGAAAAGATACGCTGGCGGCTACTCCTTCCACGGTAATTTCTCCGCTTTGTTCCAACAGGCGCATTTTGAGGGTTTCATCCGTATTAGACGCCATAAACGGCCCGCCGGTAAAAGAAACTGCCTCAAAGGTAAAATCATTAGGCCCGGAGCGGGAAAATTTATATACGGGATATTTTCCATGCGCCAAATACATTGTTTGGTTGTATTGGGCGTACTGCAGCTGGGCTACATCATATTGGCTGTAGGGGGTAGCCACTTCCCAAGGAGATCCGTCCTCCTCCAGCAACGGGCCGGCGGGCGTATGCACCCGCAAATATTTATCCCCCATTTCCAAAACATATGTTTCATTATCGCCCAAGACAAAAGGCAGCAGGCGAACGGATTTATCCGTATATTTGGCCGCGGCCACAAAAACGCTGCCCGGCCGGTTAGAGGCCCCTCCCTGCGGGTGGATAATGATGTTTTTAGCCGTCTTTAACCAAGAAGAAAAAACACTTCCGTCCGCCCGGGCGGCCGCGTGCGGGCTGATTTCCCCCCCGCTAAAAGCCGGCTGCAAATGATGATATACCATTAGCGCGCCTCCATAAAAACACTTTCCGCCGGGGGAATTTGAAATTCCTCAGACATATTGCTGCGCCGGGCTTCTTCCAAACTTTGGGCATAGCGGGTAAGCAATAGGCGAGACAAGGCCTCATCCCCCGTTAACGTAAGCGCCAAATCCGCCGCCAGCGCCAAAGAAAACGCTTTTACAAAAGCCGGGTCAAACTGGGTGGCATCCTGCACGTCGCGGGTATATTCCGCCACGGCCTGGGGGGCCGGGGTTTGTATGGCGCGCTGGTTAATGCGCCGGCGGTATACCTCTTTAAACTCAAAAGGCTTGCGCCCGCTTTCTCCCGCAAATACTTTGCGCACAAACAGCCCGTCCGCCGGATATTGATATAAATACGGATAAGCGGGGGCGGAAGGGTCTTCCAACAGCACGAGGGGCTCCCTCACCAAAGCAAAAGCCCAGTTATGGGTGCGTAAAACTTCCGCCTTTACCGGTTCATAAAATAAATGGATACGGCGGGCACGTTCATCATCTTGGGTTAAGGAAGATATCCCCTCTTGCCCTAAATGAGCTAAAGCCAAATTGCAAATGTCAATTTTAGATACCATTTTTATGCTCCATTTTAATTTTATTTAAATTTTAAATATTTTTATTTTTAGTAATATTTTTAAATCATATGTTTAAATGCAATTTTCCATTTTAATAATAAATATATTTTTAGTATTATTTTTAAAATTATTTATTTTTTAAATATTTTTATTTTTAATATTATTTTTTATTCAAAAATAATAACACAAAACAAAATATTAAATTTAACAAATATTTTAAAAATACTTAAAATTTAAATATATTTAAAATTAAATATATTTTTATAAATATTTTTTCATAAAAAAACACAAAGATACAGTTTTTATTTTTTGCGGGGATATTTTCTCCCCTTTTCCTTTCATAAGGCATTGATAATAATATAAAAATATTATTTTTTATCAACAATCCCACCTAAAAGCCATTGTTGCGCTCTGCAGACACCGGATAGCAGAGAGGATTCCCTCCTGTTAGCGTTCTTCATGAAACAAAAACCTCTTCTCCCTAATAAAAGGCGAGGAAAGCAAGGATATTTTCCCTCTAGACAAGGCTTTCTTGCTCGCACTGGTTCCCCCAGAACCGTCCACATAGCTTTAGAAATACTTTTATAGCGTATTTTAAGGCTTTAAAAAGCTTATTTTGAGCAAAAATGCCTTAAATTTCAACGTTTTTAGCAACGGTATTCTGTTATCTACCCCCAAATCAAGCCTGCAAATTCAAAAAGCGGTTTTTTTACCGTTTTCCCTTTTTGACGCAAGGCCATTTACTTATTACAATCCTGTTTAACGGAAAACGAACCTACAAAAGGACACCTGCTGCCCACACTAATTTCTTATGCTTTTATTTTATTTTGCCCCGCGGGCGGGGCGGGGCCTATTCCCCGCCCCGCACATTCGGGCGCGGTTACAGGTCTACCATATCCGTTAAAAACGCGGATATCTTGCCTGCCGTGCCGCTTCCGGTTACAGTGTATTTCACGCGCAAGTAGCGCTGGGCCCCGGCCGGAACCGGCGCTTTTAACAGCACCGCGTTCTGTACCAGCCCTTCCCCGGCACTGCTTACGCTTAACAACACCTTGGAGGAAGAAAACCCTTCATTATCCGCCGTTTCCAGCGCGGCGGTCAGTTGGGTAACGCCGGAAAAAGTTTCATCCACTTTTACCACGGCGTATAAACCGGCGCGCGCGTCCCCCGCGGCGCCTTGGTCCACCGTGTGGGTGGAGGCGGTCGTGGCGCTTACGGCCTGCTTATCAGAAAATACGGCATTTTGATCCAGTAACATAAAACCTCCTTATTTCACCAAGTTTTCCGTATCGGTAATGGCATCGCATACATGTACGGGGATTTCGTTAAACGTCATGAGCGGGCGGGAGGTTATCTGATCCGGCGTGTACTGCACGTTGGTTTTGTTGCTGGTCAACTTTCTTAAAGCCGCTTTTACGGTGCGGTTCATATACCAAACGGGCTTGCCCATAGCCAAACTTTGGATGCGCTCTTCCAACTCGCACATTTTGTCAATCAGGTCAGCGGGCGGGTTGGTAACGTCAATATTGCACACACGTCCGGCGTAACGCCAATCCTGCACGGCAAGACCCAGTTTCCACTCAAAATATTCCTTATAGGCGGGGTATTCGTTGCCTTCCGCGTCTACGTGGTTTACCAACCCGTGGTCCACACGCTGTATACCCGCTTTGCTGCCTTTGGGGAAGAAAGTGAAAATTTTGTCCGTATCCCATACCACTAAATAAATGGAGGAGTTTTGCCCTTCCTTCTCACTTCCGCCGTCAATCACGTTACGGGAGCTTTCCGCGTCAGACAGTTCACTGTAACGCGCGGCCAGCCCGGTAAAGCGTTCCGGGTGTTCCCCGGCGTTGCCGTAAATGAGGTTGGACGCCATGGAATTGGACATCCCGGCAATAATCGCCTTGGACTGCCCTTCCCGCACCGCCTGGACGTGCCCTCCCTTTTCCGCGATTAATTTATCCACCACGCTGTAAGCGGAAAGCGTGCCATAGGTCTCCACCACTACTTTGGTGGTGGCTTTGGAAGGCTCTATGCCTTGGTAAGCGCGGCGCCAGGTTCCTTCCGGAATGCCGGTGCGTACCGCGTATTCATGGCCGGAATCCAGGCTGGATTCACGTACCAACGCATCGCCTATGATTTCGTTGGATTTGCTTAACACTTCCGCGATAGCCAGTTCCTGGCCGGAAGGGTCAAACTGTTTGGCATAATCCACTAAGCCGTAGTTTTTGTCTGCTATGATAGCCATATACTCTCCTTAACTTAATTAGAGCCGTACAACGCTTCGGCAAAGGTTTTATCCCCGCTGGAGGCTTCTTTCCCCCCTAAGCTGGAATCCTCCGCCGTCGCACGGCCGATTTGGCAAAACGTATTTACTATTACCGGGTGATTGCCCAGCCCCGTTTCCTGCAAAAGCCGGCGCAACGGCTCCCCCCCAAACTGGTCCGCCGCGCGTACGGCGAGGGCCAGTTCCTGCTCGTAACGGGCGCCCAGCATTTCTTTGCTGGCGTCCGCCCAGCCTTGCAAAATTTCCTGGTGTTTGGCTTGCTGTGTGCGCCCCAAAGCCTGCGCTTGGGCAAATTCCCAATCCACCAACCGCTGGGCCGCCTGCGGGGGCAGGGCTAATTCTTTGGCTAATTGTTTAAACCCGTCCAAAAGCTCTTGCGGGGCTTGGGATTCGTCCGGCAGTTTTAAGTCATCATAAGAAGCGGGGGCTTGGGTTTGTACACCGTCAGAGGCGGGCTGAGCGGCGGGCGGCGGGGTTGCTTCCTGCGCCGCAGGCTGGGCCGGCTCCGCTTCCGGGGCGGCAGGCCCCGGCTGGGGGGCGGGAAACGTATCTTTATTTTCCGCGGTAACATTGTTAGGGGTTGTCATTTTCTTCTTCCTCCTGGGTTTGGCGGCGGGCACGCTGGGCGGCTTCGCTCTCCAGCCGCATACGCATAAAAGCGCCGGGGTCCGCCCGCCATATTTCTTCCATCAGCCACACGCCTATGCTTTGTTGTCCGCAAATATAGGCGGTGGAGTAAGGGTCCCGCACGCAAAAGGCGTTTTCCGCACAGCGGGCCGCGCATAAAATGCGCCATAATACGCGCCGCGCGGAGACATTTTGCAGCAGGGAACGCAAGTCCTGGTCGTTTTGTTGCTGTGTATTGGTTTTCATAAAGGGAAGGAAGTAACCTCCGGGGCGGTTTTTCCTTTCCGCCTGGGGGCCCGCTCGGTAATTTAAGGCGCGGCCGCCCGGCTTTGGTGGGTTGCATGGGTAAGGAGAAAGCCCCCTTCCCCGGAAGGACGAACTTCCCCCCCCCTTGCGCGGGCCGTGCGGTAATTTAAGACGCGCCCGCGTAAGGATTTTTCTTCTTTTCTCTTTGGAATTTAATGAGGCAGGCTGCCGGCGGCACCCGCGCCGGAAAGGGCGGCTTGCTGTTGGGCGCGTTCTGCGCGCAGGGATTGGGCTTCCTCGCGCGTTCTTAAAATACCGGGGGGCACCCCCAGCATATCTAAGCCTTGTTCCAGAGCGGCGTCAAAATCCACCCGGTCCAATACTTCCGGCTTGGCCTGCGCCAAGGAAGACGCATACGCCATAGCCTGCGATACGGCCGCCATACCCGCCGCTTTTTGGGCTTGGGCAATCATGCTGACATAACTTACGCCAATATCCAGCCCTTGTACGCTTTGCGGCGGATTAGGCAGCGCTCCCCGGCGCAGCAAAATGGCGTAGGAACGTTCCACCAGCGGGTCCAGCAATTCGTTTTTAAGCCGCTCCAACACCGGGCCTAATACCAGGAGTTTTTCCTGGTGGCGTTCCGCCACTTCGGCCGCGGTCATGTTGGAATAATTCTGCGCGCTGAGCATAACAAACACATCGGCAAAAAATTGGGATTTAATGGTGTTTTTTACTTTTTCTATGCTGTTTTCCAAAGAGGCCATATCCACCTGTACCTGATAGGCGGGTTTCACGGCGGCGTCCGTCGCGCCGCTGTAACGCGTCAGCCCGCCGGGAAGCAGGTTTACTTCCCCTTGCACTCCAGAAGACACCATCATGGGTGGATTGGTGTTTTTATCCAAAGCCACCAATTTGGTCTTTTGCATTTTTTGCAGCATTTTAACATCGCCCAGGCATTTCCAGCCGGGGCCTTTGCCGTACACGTCGGACGTGTTTTTTACTTCCCAGCGGGCGGCTATGACGGGGAATTCCCAATATCCCCCCTCTTTTAAAACCTCCCCCTGCGGGGTAAAGTACACGGAACGGTACGGCATATGCGCGTTGTCTTTATAGCGGGAATCCTGCTGCGGGTTAGGCACAATTAAATGACGCACTTTATGCCAAGCGCTGCCGCGCCCGTCTTTTACCGCTTGGGCTACGCTAAGCGGCAAACGCTCCACGCCAAATTTATCGGCCATTTGGCGGGCGGTTAAAAAGAATTCCCGGCCAAAAGAGTTGATGCGTCCGTCCCCGTCCGCTCCCAGTACGTATTCCCCCGCCGTGAACAAGCGGCAGCGCAGCACGTCCTGCAAGTCCTCTTCCAGCAACATGGCGGCTGTGCCAAAAACGGCAATTTCCTGATAGAAACCGTGCAGCGCCGCATAGATATTGGAAGAGGCAAAGGCTTCTTCCAAGCGGGTTTTAACGGCATGGCTCCATTCTTTGGCGCCGGGAAGCCGGCGGGCGGACTCGGGAGAGATTTCCAGCTCAAACCAACTGCGTGAAGGGCTGGTAAGCCCGGATATCATTCCCGCGCATAATACTTCCACCGCTAACAGCGGGTCCGAATCAATCAGTTTGCGGTGGTCTATTTTGTGGCCGCGGTTGGGTTCATCCCCCTCAAAGAAACCGCGGGTAGGGGCTAAATAGGCGCCCAGTTCTTTCCACGCGCTGCGCCAGGAGGCAGCCTCGCGCGAAAGGTCATCATATATCCGGCAATAATTGGGTTGTTTGTTGTTCATACGTCACCTGTAATAAAAACGTGGATGGGAAAGGAAAGAATTTACTGCTATAATGTAAGAACGGAGGCAGATTATGACGGGACTGATTATTATTGCGGTATTTGCGGTAATGCTGGGTTTCCCCGGGTTTTACATTATTACCCGCAAAATATTTCCAAAAGGAAGCAAAAAAACGGCTGCGCTGATATGCGCGTTGCTGACGGCGGCACTGGTGGGGCTGATGTTTTACCTGCTGGCCACTGCGCCGCAAAGCCTGTAAAGGGAAAAGAAGATTTTTATTCACCCCGCCTGCCGGCGGGTTTTTTATGGTTAAAAAGCAGGAGATTTTTGCTAATAAATATTACTAAAAAGGATTATATAAAATATAACCTTTTTTGTCAAGTATTTTTTAAAAAAACCATACGCGCCCGTCGCAGCCAAGCAAACGGGTAAACTCTGGTTTTTTATGCCACATCAATAATTTTTGAGGATGCCGGCAATCACGGGAATGACAGGGAATATTAAACAAATCCTTTTTTGAGGATTTTACATATCCGTCCCACAAAAAGAAATCCAGGCTATATTCCTCATAAACAGACAGGGTAATAACCGGAGAGGACTCTTTTTTTAATAAAAAAGGTAAATTGCCGGGTAAAGAACGGTTTACATGGCCGGAGCCGGTATATACAAAAACGTAAGCTTCCGGACCAATGGTTTGCCGTAAGAACGCTAACCGTTTAGCCCATACTTGATTGCGGTGCTCCATTCCCCAAAGAGAGCGTGCCAACCGATACTCATATTCCGTATCAGACGGCAGGCGCATGTCAAAATATCCCTCTTTAAAAGCTTGCTGCGCCTGGTATTGAAATTCCTGCCAATCTTCCAGCCCTACTAAAATAACCCCCTGTTTTAACAAAGCCTGAAACGGACCAAACATGTCCGCGGATATATTATCCCGAAAAGCCTCTAATTCTTCAGGAGTGCGGATAAACAAACGCTCTTGCCCGACGTCGTCGCGCGTGTTTATAAACTCCGTAGCAAAATAAACCGGCGCGTTTGGGTGCCGGCGGGAAAAATTTGCCACAAACCCGGCCACTTCTTCCACAATAGGCGTATGGCCGTGCATTTCCCCTAAAAATATCCAGCGGGAAGAAAAATCAAACAGTTTATCATAGGCAATGGGGCGGCGGTCAAATAGATACCCTTTTACCGCCTTACGAACAGCCGCTTGGTTTTGCGTGAAAACTTTCCATTGGTTCATCCAGCGTATGCGCAACAGGGAACGAATATAATTATCCCGCGCGGCCCGTGCTATGCCGTAAAATTCTCTTTCTAAACTGAGGTTTTGCAAAGAACGGCCCAAAATGGAACGGCCTACGGCCTCGTTTTCTCTGCCAAGCAAGTCTTCAAAAAAATCTACCTCATAGACTCGGCCCGGCACATGCGCAAACTCCGGCCGAACAGCGCCCACCCTCACTACTTTTTGAGCGGATTTAACAATATTTTTTTGCGCGTATACCGGGCAGGCTAAACAACCCGCGCACCAAAGGCTTATAAGCAGTTTATTTTTCATGTTTCAATCCTTTAGGCATTTCCCCCGGCACCATATGCACGGTAACGGACAAATCAAACCCTATCCATTTTTTATATTTTTCATCTAAAAGAAACGTAATAAGTTTGGAGTTTTTGTTTTTGGCAAAACTCTGGTAAATACTACCCGGTATAGACATATAATTAAAAAGAGGTTTGAAAACCGGTTTCATGTCCGGCAAATCAAAGTCAATAATAAAAGATTTTTCCTCCCCTATTAATGCGGGCAAGTTGCGGTAATAGGAAGCATCCACATGAGATCCCCCCGCATACACAATAAACAATGCGTTGGGGTGTTTTTTCATTAACGAGCGCACCACATGGGCCCAGGCTTCATTGCGGCGGGCCGTACCGTCCATCCGCTCGGCAAACTTGGTATGAAACGTTTCCTTGCACAAACTGTTTACCAACGGCTGGTTTTCTACCCCCACAATATTCATTTTTAGTTCATGAGCCTTTTTCCACACCGAAGCGCCGTAGACTTTGCTTAGCCATTTGGGCAGCCACCGGCCTGGCTGTAAAACATAACAATCAGAGAAAAATTCCGTAAGCAAATAGATTTCTTTTTTCGGGTGGAGAGAGGAAACCTGTTCCAATACGTTTACGATTTCTTTTTGTATTTTGGTGGAATAATGCGTTTCCCCCAGATACAAAACTTTTACGTCCTGCGGAATATAATCTAAATAATTAATAGAACCATAATGGATGTTTACGTCCAAATTACGCGCTATTTCAAACGAATTTTTCTTAAAATAATCCAGCCGGGCACGCCACACCAATTTTTCCAACATATTTACCTGGTTGTTGCGGGCAATCAAATAACGTTCCTCCGGGCTCACGTTGGCGGAAGGCGGAAGCTTTACTTCGTCAAAATACCAACTATTATTGATTATCTGTAATTCTTTCTCTGAAAAAAGAGTGTTTATGTCCATTATATACGAAGGAAGCACGGACGCCCTTAAAGGAACGGCCGGATCTACGGCAAGCGAACGGCCGGAAAGCGTGCGCCATTTTTTAATTTTGCTAAGTTGCTTGGCCTTTTTGGCTTTATGGATGCGCAAATCTTTTAATGTATAGTATTTGGGCCGCACACCCCAAACGCCGGAACCAAGACTCTTTTTCAAATTTCCCCGTTGGGCAAAAACGCCATTAAAAGAAATAACCAACAATAGAGCGCATAAAATAAATTTAAACATAGCAGTCTTCATTCTCTCGCAAAAAATTTGGAGCCATGCAACAAAACTCCTGGCAGGTTTTCTACTGCGGATTATGCACAGTAACAGATAAATCAAATCCAATCAGCTTTTTATATTTTCCGTTTTGGGTAAGCGTTAACAATTTATAATTTTTATTTTTCAAAAATTCTTGTTCCAACTCTTCCGGAACCCCTATATAGTTAAAAACCGGATTATAAGCGGCTTTGGTGCCCGGCACGTCAAAACTAATGATGTAGGATTTTTTCTCCCCTACCAAAGCCGGAAGATTACGGGTAAAAGAAGCATCCGTATGTGCCCCGCCGGCATATACCACAAACAAGGCGTCCGGTTCTTTTTCCATGAAAGGACGCATATGCTGAACCCAACGCTCATTGCGGCGGGCAGTGGCATCCATATAAACGTCAAACCTTTCGGCATTGTTCGGATTATTCAAATCATTCCACAAAGGGGCATTTTCAACTCCCACAACAGGTATTCCCAGTTCATGGGCATATTCCCAAACCACCCCGCCGTAACTTCTGCTTACTTCCCCCGGCACCGGGCCGTTGGCTATATAAACCGTATCCGCCAAAAACTCCGTAAATAAAATGATTTTTCTTTGGGGCCACCGCGTACGCAGTTGATATAAAATATCCATTACTTCTTCTTTGATGGAGGGAACAAAGTGGTTTTCCCCCAAATACAAGAAACGTACGTCCTGCGGAATATAATTTAAGTAATTAATCGCTTCCCGCTGTACTTTGATACGTAAATTATCCGCTATCGGGTCTATGTTTTTTCTGACAAAATCCAACCGTTTTGCCCAAACCAATTTTTCCAGGGCATTTACCCGCTTGTTGCGAATATGAAGATATTTTTCCTTCGCGGTCATATCCGCGCGGGGAGCGGGCGGCATTTTATCAAAATAAGCGCTGTTGTTTATGATAAAGCGGTCTTCCTCAGATAACAAAGAATTTATATCTAATGAATAAGCGGGCAAAGCGCCGCCCGCCACAGGCACGGAAGGGTGAACAGGCGCTTTAGGGGCTGCGCGCAACGGTTTTTTGCGCGCGTTTTGAAAGGCTGATTGGGCACGGACGGCCCGCGTATTTCCCAATGTGTTTTGCAAGCCTTTTTTAACGGCCGGAAGCGTTTTTTTAATAACCGGCTGGCCAAAGGACGGCTGAAAGCAAACCGCCGCTATAAGCACGCCAAATAAAAATTTATACATATACGCCCCCTTGTTTAAGGATGCACATACACCAACACATCCGCCCCCAACAAACGGCGGTATTTCGCGTTTTTAAGTTCTGTAACGGCTATGGTTTTTTTATCAAACAGAAAATCTTCTTTAAACAAATCCGCGAAAGCGGGGTTTAATGTATCGTCCCCCAAGATATCAAATAAAAACACCTGGGAAGGATAACTCTTTAACATAAAAGGCAGATTTTCTAAATATTTATAAGAAGAATGCCCAAACCCCGTATATACAAAAAATACGGCATCCGGGTTTTGTAAAACGGCGGCCTGTATCGTATTTGCCCAGGATTTATTGCGTATATACTGCCCTATTAAAGATAAAGAGCCGCGTCTGAAATTAGGGTCTGGCACACGCAGTTCCTGCGCCAATTCTTTCAAACCGCGAAACGGTTCCAACCCTAAAACTTTCACGCCCTTTTGCTGTAAACGCAATAATACGGAAAGATACGTCCAAGACATTTTCTTCCCTTTCAACACCACCCCTCGGTAAAAACCGTAATTGGGTTCATCCGGATAATTCATCTCTAAAAATTCCGTCAGCAAATATACTTTTTTATGCGGATGAGCCTTGCGGTATTGCAACACCAGCTGTTCTATTTGTTTGCGGATATTAGCCACGTAATGGCGCTCCCCTAAAAAAATAATTTTGGCGGAAGGGTTAATTAACGGCATATAATCCACGCGATACGCCGCCGGGTGAATATCCAAACTGGCTAATATATTCGTCCGCTCACGCCGATACCAAGCCACTCTTTCTTTAAATAATCTTTTAGAAGCTTTAATACGGCTTTCGTTGGCTTTTTTAAGCATCGTATACCCCAACGGCGGCAATTTGAAATCCTCTAAAGAAAAATCCAGCGTGCGGTTCAACTCTTCCGGGGAACGGAATGTTTTATGTTGCAAATCAGAAACCTTTTTCACCATCCGTATCATATATTGTCCTTCCGAAGAGGGAGTCTCCACAATATATTTTTTATCCAGCAAAACCCGTTTTATTTTGGAACCGGAAGGTTTCATGGACTGCGCATACAGCCCCGGCCCCAAACTGAAGATTAAAATAATAAAAAATAAATATCTCATACTATATAATTTAGCCTTTTTATAAGAGAGCCACAAGGGCCAAAGGTCCTATACGTCCCGTCAATAAGACCTACAACCTATAACACGCCATAATCACTGCGGGCAAATTCCGCCCCCATGGCGCTGCGGGCCCGTACCGGGAAAGCAAACGTAAGGGCCAGCGCGTCCCCTAAATCGGGCGAGCGTCCACAGCGTTCTTTTATTTTGTCTTTGCTTTCCAAACGCATTTTGCCGGAAGGGTCAAAATCATACTGGGGAACGCACAAATCCGCTTTTAAAGCGGGGGCTTTGGGCAAAGCCCCGCCGCTTTGCAGCCACTGGGCCATTTCCCCCCACATTTCCGCCCGTTTATTGGCGTAACGCCCCTCCTGCAAAGGAGTGGAGCCAAAAGGCACCTCCGTTACCGTAAAGCCCAGCTGGCGCAGGCGGTCTATCACCCCGCTGCCGCAGCCGGCGTCTATAAACACGGCGTCAGGGCGGAAAGATTCTATGGTCTGCGCCACACGGGCCGCCAAAGCCATATTGTCTATATGACAAAAAACCTGCGGCTCAAACGCCTGCAAACCCTGGCGGCAAAAAATAACGCTGCGGTCATCTCCAAAGCGGGCCGGGTCCACCCCCACTATCCGCGGCGCGCCCGCCAGCTGGGAAGCGCCATAACCGCGCGCCTGCGCCTGCAAAACCAAATCCACCGCAATAAGCGCGTTGTCCGACGAGGCCGAGAAATCACACAAATACTCCTGCCGAAAGATATTGGCGGGCGTACTTTGGCGGATGTTTTCCAATTCCGTTTTGGAAATAACCCCGCTCTCATCCGCCGGATACACCCCGCACCACCACTCCAGCGGACAAAGCGCGGCCTGCTTTTGCGCAAAAAGAAATAAATCATAAAACGCGTTTTGCCCTTTGGGCGTGCCGGTAAATACCGCCCAGCCCGCGCGGGAAAGAAGCATTGGCCGGATAATTTCCTCAAACAAACCGGGTTTAATTTGGGCGTATTCGTCCAAGGCGACGCCGTCCGCGTAGGTGCCGCGCAAGGCGTCCGGGTTATCGGCCCCGGCCACCCAAATTTTAGCGCCCGTCGGCAAAGAAACGCACAGTTCCGCCTCGTTTAACTTTACGCCGGGCAACGGGGCCGTGTAGCGTTTAAAATAATCCCAGGCAATCAGTTTGGCCTGTTTTAAAAAAGGCGCCACATAAAAATAACGGGCGTTAGAAAGCGGGTTAACCAATGCGCTTTTTAGCATATGGTTCACCGTACACACCGTTTTGCCCATTTGCCGGTGGGTAACCAACACGCAAAAACGGTGGGTTTCTAAATTGGGGTGGATTTCCGTTTGCGGATAACGCGGGGCATACGGTATAACCGCCTGCAAACAGCCCGCCAATGCATGTCCGCGCCGCATTATTTTTCCCACCGTACCACTAAAGCCTTGGGCTGGGAGCAAGCCTCTTCTTTAGCATCTTGCCATCCCAGTAAGTTTTTGGCCGTGAATACCGCAAAAGAGGCCGAATAGTTACCCCGCAGGCTGTTTTGGATAAGGATATCGCTTTGCAAATCGCGCGCTTTATCGGCCGCTTGGGCAAAAGCGGGGTATTTTTCTTCCCATTTTTTTAACATGTGGCGGGTGGTGCCCAAGGTTTTGGCAAACGCTTCAAAGGTGGGCAGTTCACAGGCGGTTTCCACAAGGGAAATAGTGCCGTCTTTTTTTTGAACTTCGGTGATTTTAAAAGGAGCAATATCAAAAAAAGCCAATAAGCGGGAAGGATACTCCTCATTATATGGCACACAAGAAGATATTTTTTTACGTGTTTTTGCAATTTTGGAAGCAGGCATAGGAAACCCCTGGAAAAAGTGTAGAGTAAACAGAAAAAGGAATTTCCAAAAAGAAAAGAAAAAACTTACAAACGCGTTTGCATTTGTAAGTTATTTATTTATTATATCAAAAAAAATGATATCTGTCAAATTTTATCCAAGGTTTCGTTAATACGTAATAAAAAAGCACGGTTGCTAGCGCAAGGCCCTAAACGCCGGGCCTCTTGCTCAAAAATCCGGTTAAATGCGCTGCATTCTTCCCGTTCCGGCAAAGCGTCTGTTTGCAGGAAAAGAGCGTTCTGCCGCTTAAAAAACCGGTTATAAACTTCAATCAACCGTTTAAGCGGGGCGTCTTGAGACAAACAAAACAATTCCCCCTCTTTTTGGTACAGCTGCGCCCCGGCCCAGTCAGCACGGGCATACAGGATATTTTCAAAATCTATTCTATCCACCGCACACCGCCTTTTGCACGCAACTCAACAATAAAAAAGAAAATAAAAAAGGGCCCGGCCGGGCCCTTTTTGGAAAGGTTTTTAATTAGTGCCAGCCAAATAAAAACGGCGGTATTAAAAGCAACATGGAAAGCACGGCTAATACAATTTGCAGCGGCACATTCCATTTGGCCCATTTCAGCCACGGAATTCCCGCCATACCTATTGCCGCCATAGTAACGGGGGCGGTGGGGATAATGGCATTGGTCCAGCCTTCGCCAAATTGGTAAGCCAAAATGGCAATTTGCGGGTTTACGCCAATGATGTCCGCCAGCGGAATCATGACCGGCATGGTCAAAACCGCCTGGCCGGAACCGGACGCCACAAAAAAGTTAATAAACGAGTGCGCCCAAAACATTCCTTCCGCCGCCATCAGCGGGTTCATATGTCCGATGCACTGGGCAATGCCGTACAGCACCGTGTCCAAAATGCGTCCGTCCGCCGCTATCACCACAATCGCCCGCGCCAAAGCCAGCATAATGGAAACGCTTACCATGCTGCGCGCGCCGTCTATCACCGCGTCCGTGGTTTGGTTCAGGCTCAGTTTACCCACCACCGCGCATACCAAACCCACGCCTAAAAACAGACCGGATATTTCTATAATATACCAGTGATACAGGGCCACCCCCGCCACCAGCCAAACCATACCGGCCGCAAAAATAAACATAATCAGCAAATGCCGCCAGGTAAACTTGGGCTTTTCCAACACGTTTAAATGCAAACTCTTGCGTTTTTGCTGGTCAATATCGTAGGTAATGCTTTTTTTGGGGTTTTTGCGCACGCGTTCCCCATACCAAGTAACAAAAGCGATAACCACCGCCGTACAAATTCCCCAAACTAACACACGGTATCCCATGCCGGAATACAACGGCAGCTGCGCTATCCCCTGGGAAATGCCCACCGTAAACGGATTCATAAAGGCCGAGCCAAACCCCACCCACGCCCCTAAAAAGGGAATGCTTACCCCCACCGCCGTATCATATCCCAAAGACAACGCCAGCGGAATAAACAGGGGAATAAAAATAAGGGTTTCCTCTTCCATGCCAAAAACCGCCCCACCCAAGGAAAACAACAGCATACTGGCGGGAATAAAGAATTTTTTTAAACGGTCTTTTTTGGAAAAAAGATAGCTGGTGCCTAAAATAACGGCATTTACCGTGCCGGTACGCTCAATAATGGTAAAAATGGCCCCGGTAATGAAGATGAAGATGATAATGTCTGAACAATCGCCAAAGCCCTTGGCGGGAGCTGTTAACAGCGCGCCGATGCCTTGGGGGGCCGGATCCACCCGGTGGTAAGAACCGGCTACCGTATAGGTGCGTCCGTCTTTTTGCACGGTGTCATACTGGCCGGCGGGAAGAATATACGTTAAAGCGGACACTATAATCATGATAGAGAAAATAAGGCCGTAAATATTGATAGAAAAACCTTTCTGCATTTATATATTATAGTTTATTTCCGCCCTTTCCCTCTATACAAAGCCACGTACTACCATTTTTTTAAATCATGCCATATTCCCCCAACGCATACGCCCAACAGCAAAATACATACTATTTTATAGCCATACATCATAAATAACCCTATTAAAAAGTCAGTAAAGTTATACCAGCCGAACAGCCCGGTTTGCCCGTATAAGGTGGGTCCGTCTTTACAAACTAATATAACTTTACTAACAAAATCACTCATTTTTTGCTATAATAATAGTAAGTAACATTCGGGTGAATGCGTATTACTGCAGTTATTAAGCCTACACGCCGCCAGGCCGCGGCGCCGATTCTAAAGCAGAACCGCTTAATAAACTAGGTAGGTAAATGAGTGAAAACCGCGGGGGAGGCTCCCCGCCAGTTAAGAAGTTACCCTCTTAACATTTGTTAGTATAGTAAATTCTGTTAGCATTTGTCAAGCGTTTTTATCGCCGCAACAGAAATTTTTTGGGAGGGGCCATATGAACCAATTTGAAAAACAACTAGAAAAATGGAACAACGGCGTTTTACGCGGCGCGCAGGCTAAATTGGCCCGGATATTAAAAGTATCCACCGCCACCGTGGCTTTATGGACTACCGGAAAAAGAAACCCCTCTAAAGGCTATATAGAACAAATGGCGGGGCTTTTTCAAACGGCTCCCCACACCTTGCGTAAAATGCTGCAAATGCCGGCAGCTCCCATTGCTTATCCGGAAGCGGCTGTCGCGCAAAGCCATACTTTACGTGAAAACGCGAATGAAGGGCAATATATCCCCCGCCCGGCGTTATCCGCCCAAAGCAACAGCATCGCCCTGCCGTTACTGGGGTCTATTCCTTCCGGGGATAATCCTTATGAAGACGGTGATGTATTAGAATGGTGGACATTGCCCCGCCAGCGTACGCAAGGGGCCAAATTTCTGTTTAAACTGCCGGGTACCCGCCAAATAGCGGCCATAAAACCGGGGGAAAACCCGGGTTGTTTTAGCCAGTGTGTGGTTTTGCTTAAAAACGGCGCTTACGTACTGGCAAACGTTTCGGCTGATGGAGAGTGGCAGCTCCCACAAAACGGCCCAGCGCAATCGTTTGCCGAGCCGGAAAAAGTAATCGGTTCCGCCGTATTTGTTATTACGGAAAATCAGCCGGCAAATAACTATTGATTTTAGCCGTAAATCCATTATACTATCAGTAATCCCAAGATGTATATGGGGTACAGGTATTTGACAGAAAAGCGCACGTAAACCCAGCTGTGCCGTATGATGTATGGCGGGATACGCGCAACTATTTGGGGTTCTGCCCTGCGGCGGTTTTGTGAAGAGCAATCCGGCTTGGCGGGAGTTCAAAATAGAAAAAAGAGTTCTTTTAAGACAGTGGCGGCATGGCGGTCTTGTTCCAGGTGCCGGTATCCGTGGCATAAGCTTTGGGCCTACCCTCTGAGGAGGGCGGGACACCCCAAAGATATGGGACGGGGCATCGGGCAAGGGGTTATGGTCCGTCCGCTTAAATACTCTTAACTGGCAGACCTGGCCGGATCTTTATATCTTTGGGAAAGAGAGAAAAAATGGAACAGTCGACTAATTGAACCCCCGCGTTGGATAAACGCGGGGGTTCTGTATTTAGGACCTAACAGCGTTTTAGGTCTAAAGGCCCTTTCTCATTTAGATTTTTATTTCTATTATTTAAATAATCACCTTAAGGAGAAAGAACTGTATGAAACACGCTGCTGTTCTATTCATAACGGCTTTGCTGTTGCTGCCGCAGTTTGTCATGGCGCAAAAAACACCGAAAACCACCGGCAAAGCTTTACAAAAATTATTAAAGCAAGAAGCCCGCAAAGCCCAAAAAGCCAAAGAAGTTATTTTACCAGTTCGCCAATGGGAAAGAGAAGTCGCCGCCACTCCGTCCACCTCGGAAGTAATACTGCCTGTACGCCAATGGGAACGCCCGCAGGAAACAAAAGCATTATCACTCGTAGAAAAGGCAGAACTCACCAATCAGTTGGAACTAATAGAAAATCTGCGCCGCGCTTTGCAAAAAGACCCGGCCATTATTGTTAAACCCAAATTTGCAAAACAAATGGAATCCTTAAATAAATTAGGGATTTCCATGCCTCAAATAACCCCTTGGCAGCAAAACGCCTCTGCTAAAAATAAAGAAGCCTTTGTGGCTGATTTGCAAAACCGCATAGAAACCGCTTTAAATAAAGCGCAAACAGATATTGCCACTAAACTGGGATACAAGCTGCCCAACTTGAATTTGCAACAAGTGATAAAAGCAAACCATAAAGATTTGTTGCTCGCCCGAGGACGCCACGAACAAAAATGGGAAGTCTTGCAAACTGCGATTGAAAAAAACAATCCTGTTCTTAGTTGGGGCACCCCGGGAATAGATTTAATTGAAATCGCTCCCATGCAGGGAAGTCACATCCAGGGTATTATGAAACAAATATCCCAGGAAAACCCCTCCTCTTTGGGCTCTATGTTAGATATTGTGCTCTATTCAAACATGAACCTTAAGCAGAAAAACGCGCTTATGCAGCATATTGCCGGCATGAGCGAATTATTAGGCTATAACTTTGTACAGGCCTATCTGCAACACTTTAAACAACTGCCCAATGCAAAAAATATCCGTACGACGGAATACACCGATTACCGCTTGTTAAACAAATATGCCCGTAATACCCAGGCAAACCTGCTGGAACGCCAATGGACGACTAACACCCCTATGACGAAAGAAGAAGCAACGGCTTTTACGTCTTTGGCTTCTTTAATAGATTATCCGTCTTCCAGCGCCACCATGTTGGCCATTTCACACGGGGAACACAAAGCCGCGCTTTGGTTACTGCGCCACGCTCCTACCAACGTAATCAGCAAAAAGATTACGCAATACTTATACGCCCAGTATAAGCCTAAAGAATACACTGTAATCTATTCTCACGGGGAAGATGCTGATCTGCCTGCCAAAACGGATATCCCTTTATATGATAAAAAAGCCCATCAGGCCGCTTTGGAAGCACGCTTGGAAATTTTAGGCCAGCGCATAGAAAACACCAGCCAGGAAATCACCAACCTTACGGACCGCGTCAACAATTTAAGCGCGCATATTGAAAACACCAAACAAACTTGGGGTGCGGACTTTAACCCGGAAAATACACAAGCCCAACTGCTGTATTTCCGCGCAGAACGCGCCAAGCTGGATGTATATGTAACCCGCTTAAAAGACCTGTCTAAAAAACTCCGCATAGAGTTTAAAGAAGTATACGGAGATTTGCAAGACCTCTTACGTCAATAGACATACCCAAAACCCCCGGCAAAAGCCGGGGGTTTTTCTTTTAGCGTTATTAACCAAGTATGACGCCGGCGGCTGTCCCCGCCGGGCAATAGTTTTCAGCACGGTTGGACCTAATAAACAAAAACCCTCCGCTAGGAAAAGGGCGTTTTTATAAAACAATAAAAACAGGCGGCTTTTACGCCGCCCGTTTTAACACTTTAGCTTTCTCTATTCTTTAATGCAAAGCTTCCAGCATAGCGGGGATAACATCATACAAATCCCCCTCCACCGCATAGTTGGCTACTTTCATAATGGGGGCCTGCGGGTCTTTATTAATGGCTACAATCACGTCCGCCCCGCTCATACCCGCCATATGCTGTATTTGACCGGAAATACCGCACGCAATATACACCTTGGGTTTTACCGTTCGCCCGGTAAGGCCAATTTGATAGCGGTAATCAATCCAGCCGTTATCCACCGGCGCGCGGGAAGCCGCCACGGCTCCGCCTAAGCGCTCCGCCAATTTTTTAAGCAAAGCGAACCCTTCCGGTTTACCTAAGCCGCGCCCGCCGGCTACAATCACTTCCGCCTCGGACAAATCCAGCCCTTCCCCTTCGTTTTTAATAAATTCAATAAATTTAGCCAAAGAGGTGTATTTTTTCGCGTCAAAAGAAAATTTAACTATTTCCCCTTTCCGCCCCGCCACGCGCGCGGCCTTTTCATAAGACATGGGGCGTAAAGAACACATCTCCGGGCGGGTTTTTTTGCAGGTAATGGTGGCCATCAAATTGCCGCCAAACGTGGGCCTTGTAGCATGCAGCTGCCCGTCCTCTTTGTTAATCAGCACTTCGGTAGCGTCCGCCGTTAATCCGGTTCCCGCAAATACGGCCGTTTTGGCGGATAAAGAGCGCCCCATATTGGTGGCGGGAAGCAAAAATTTGTTGGGTTTATATTGGGCAATCATGGCGGCCAATGTTTTGGCGTATACATCATCCACGTAATTTGCCAAGTGGGCGTCATCGCACACATACACGCTGTCCGCCCCGTATTCAAATAATTCGGCGGCAAATTTTTCCACTCCGCTGCCCAATAATACGGCGCAGAGTTTTTCGCCCAAATCATCGGCCAGCGTGCGCCCCGCGTTTAACAGTTCATAAGCGGTGGGGCTTAATTTGCCGTGGTTTACTTCGGCCAGTATCCAAACGTTTTTCCAATCTTTCATAAAAATTCCTTAAATATATTTATTTTCTTTTAGCAACTCCACCAATTTGGCGGCTTTTTCTTTTCCGTTGGTGCCTTCTACCGTTACGGCGCATACTTCCCGTTTGGGAACAAAAGACTTTACCACATTGGTGGGGCAGTTTTTAATACCCAATTTGGTTTTGTCAGCGGCTACGTCGTCCGCCGTCCACTTGGTAACCTGCGCCCGTTTGGCTAAAATGCGGCCCCTGGGGCTTTTTACACGCGGCTTATTGATTTCCTTCACCACGGACAATACGCACGGATAGGGTATTTCCAGCACGTCCGTGCCGTCTTCCGTCAAACGTTCCACGGTAACGGACTTTTCCCCCGCTTTTACCACTTTTTTCACAAACGCGGCGTTGGGCCAGCCCAGCCAGGCGGAAATTTGCGGGCCGATGTGTCCGGTATCGCTGTCATTGGTTTGTTTGCCGCAAATGACTAAATCCACCGGGGTTTTGGAAGCGATTTTTTCTATCCCTTTGGAAAGCGCGTAGCTGGTAGACCACGTGTCCGACCCGGCAAACGCCATATCCCCCAGCTGGTAAGCCTGGTCAGCCCCGCGGGCGATGCTGTCTTTCAGCACGGCTTCCGCCTGGGGCGGCCCCATGGTAATGACGGATACCGTCCCCCCCAACTGTTCTTTGAGGGTAACGGCCTCTTCCAAGGCGTACTCGTCAAACGGGTTGATATCGCTGGCGGCGCCGGAGCGGATTAAACAGCCGGTTTGTGGGTCTATTTTTACGTTGTCAGACTTAGGGGTCTGTTTTACGCAAGCAACAATATGCATGTAAATTCTCCTTATTCGCCCTGGGAGGCGTATTCTTTAATCAAAGCGGTGGCAATTTCATTCTTCTGAATATGCACCGTGCCTTCATAAATTTGGGTGATTTTAGCGTCACGCATAAACTTTTCCAGCGGGAACTCACGCGTATAAGCGATGCCGCCGCACAGGGTAACGCACTCATCCGCCACTTCCATAGCGGTGTTGGAGCAGAACAATTTGGCTTCCGCGCTGTACTTGGTCCAGCGGCCGCCCTTTATTTTTTTCAGCTCATCGTGGACGGACGTTCCGTTCTTTAACGCTTCTTTTACGGCGGGAAGGAATTCCTCGTCCATTCTATGCGTTATGCTGTACACCAAAGCGCGCCCGGCTTCCGTCTTGGCGGCCAGTTCAGCCACTTTGTGGGCCAGCGCCTGGAAAGTGATAATAGGCTGCCCGAATTGTTTGCGGGTGCGCAAATAGGGAATCGTTTCATCCAGCGCGCCTTGGGCAATGCCCACCGCCTGGGCCGCCACGCCGGGGCGGGAATAATCCAGCGTTTCCTGCAAATACAATAGCCCGCGGCCTTCGCTGCCAAGCAGGTTTTCTTTCGGCACGCGTACGTTCTCAAAAATCAGTTCATAAGTGGGGTTGGTGCGTATACCCATTTTTTGTTCTTTTTTGCCAAACGTAAAACCGGGAGTGCCTTTTTCTATCACCAGTAAAGAAATACCGCGCGCCCCGCGGGACGGATTGGTATTAACGGCCACGGTATAAAAATCCGCCTCTTTGCCGGTGGAAATAAAATGTTTGGTGCCGTTTACCACATAAAAATCCCCGTCTTTAATGGCGGTGGTTTTCAAGGCGGTAGCGTCAGAGCCGGCTTCCGGCTCCGTCAGCGCAAAAGCCCACAGTTTTTTGCCGCTGGCCAGATCATAGCACCAGCGTTCGCGCTGTTCTTTGGTGGCGGCCAAATACATGGGGATAGCGCCCAAGGCCGTGGTTCCCGGAGTAAGCGCTAAACCGGCGCACACGCGGGAAAGCTCTTCAAACGCCATAGCCAGGCAGGTAATCCCCCCGCCCAATCCGCCGTACTCTTCCGGCAGCCACAGGCCAAACATGCCGGACTTGCGGTACTCCTCTAACATTTCATGAGAAAATTCTTCCTTCGCGTCCATTTCCGCGCGTAAAGGTTTTAATTTCTTTTGGGCCAGTTCACGGGTGGCGTTTAGCACCTCTTGTTCCAGCTCGTTAATTGCGTAATCCATGGTTGTCTCCCGGTTTGGAATGTTTAAAATGTTTTTTATGTCTAAAGAAACGCCCCCGGCCGAACATCTTTTTAGTGGGCGGAACCAAGCTGCGGTATAAATGTTCCTGTTTCTTAATCATGGCCGGAATGGCAAATTCAGAAAAATCCCGCTTATCAATAGCGGCCTCAAAACGTTCCCGCAAGGCTGTATGGCGCAAAAGCACTTTTATTTTTTCAGCCAAGGCGCTGATGTCGCTGGGGCGCACCAAAAAACCCGTTTTATTGTTGGTAACCACCTCGCCGATGCCGTCCACGTCATAGCATACCACCGGCACCCGCATGGACATGGCCTCCAACAAAGACATAGGCAGCCCCTCGCGCAAAGAAACGCTGGCGTACACGTCGCTAATGGCTAACAGTTCCAACACGTCGCTGCGCCAGCCGGGCAAAATAACCTGCTTTTCTATACCCAGGTTGTGAATTAATTTTTCAGTGGTTTCTTTTAATTCCCCGTCCCCGGTGAAAATAAAGTACACGTTTTTCATTTGCATCAGCACTTTATGCGCGGCCAACACAAAATGAAGCGGGTTTTTTAACGGTTTAAAATTAGCTATCGCCAACACCACTTTTGCTTTTGGCGGAATACGCAAAGAAGCGCGTTTAGCGGCCGGGTCAAAATGAATGGGCAGCACGGGGCGGAAATTTACCCCCGCGCGTATCAGCTCCGTACGTACGCCCTTGCCTATACCCAGTTTTTTGGCTTCCGCCGCGTTGCGGCGCGATACGAAAACCAAAACATCCGTTAATTTTGCGCAAAATTTTTCCACCGACACAAAGGCTTTAAAACGTTTTTCTCCTTGTTCTTTGGCAAAGCCCAACCCGTGAAACGTGTGCACCACTTTTGCGCGCCGCCAAAATACGCGCGCCGCCACACGGCCTAGTATCCCGGCCTTAGGCGCGTTGGTGTGCACAATATCGGGCCGGACGCGGCGCATTAACAAGCCCATTTGAATAGTGGCCATTATATCGTGAAAAACCCATTTGGGGTGCACGTCATGGCGAAGCGCGGAAATAAAAAACAAATTTTTCAGTTCGTTTTTTATTTTTCCGTCCAACCTGCCGCCGCGCCCGGCGGCCAGATAAGCGTCAAACTGTTGTTTGTTTAAATTTTTGATGGTAGTCAACACGCTGGCCTGGGCGCCGCCCTGGTCCAAGCGGGTAATAAAGTAGAGTATTTTTGTTTTTTGCATACTATTTTATTTGTCCTGTTTTTATGTCCAGCAGGCGCGCTTGCGGGAAATAATACTTAATCACACCCATATAATCTAACCCTTCTTTTGCAAGTCCCTCGGCCCCTTGCAGGCATAAACCCACACCCAAGCCGGTATCATAACCGCGCACCATAAAAGAACGTATATTTTTACCTTTGTAGAAAGGAATTATCTCAAAAAAATTGGAGCGCAAAGACCCGGCCCCCAGCAAAAAAGAAATTTCCTGCGGGGTGTTAGCCTCATAACTGCCTTTACTGCCCACAAAACGCATGGATAAAATACGCCCGTTGGCGGTGCGTTTTAACGGTTCCAAAGCGCGCAAACGGCCAAATTTTCCTTGGCGTTGCAAACGTTGTTCCACGTCTTTGGCGTCAAACAAATATACCCATTTCACGTCAGACCAATGGGTAGAATCCTGCGGTTTGGAAACCAAGTCCGCCGGCGGGTTTGAAATCATGTATTTAGACACATTCACCGGCGAGAATTGATAATCCGGCTTTTGCATGGTGTTGGTACAGCCATCAGCCGTCAACGGGCCGCAGTCTTCATAAAAACCGGGCTGGGTGCCCTGCAAACGCACGCCGGCGGAAATACGCACAGCAGACAGCAGATTGGGAAACACCATGTTGATGCCTTTAAATTTAAAGAAGGAATCATTATCCGTAATATGATACTCGGCCTGCGGCTGTTGGTCTAGCGCGTCCAACAAAACGGAACGAAGCACCACCGCCAAAGCGCGCAGGGCTTCTTCTTGGCGGATTTCCTGCGTATGCGCCGCCAACAAAGCGGGAAGCAAATCTTCCGCGCGCACGGTGTTAATTAACGTCATGCCCCCTTCCTGGGGGATTATGGTTAAAGAACCTTTTAATTCTTTATCGCTTAAATCGGCTTCAAAAAGGTTTTGGGTATACGCGTCACGCACCAGCAGGGTGCGGTCGTCCTGGGTTAAGGTAACGGTAAAAGGGCGCTTGGCTGAAAATTCCACATGGCCTTTGGCGTCCATTAAATCCACAGACTGGGTTTGCGGGTTGTATTCAACGCGGCGTTCCTGGAAAGAAGCCAAGTTTTTTACTTCCCCCAGCTTTTCATCCGTGATACGGGCCGTGCCGGAAGGCACCAGCTTAATGCGCTGCAATACGGAGGGCTTGCCTTCCCGCGTGGCATATAGGGCCATTTTGACATCCGGGGAAACGACGGATTCCACCCGTGAAGCGATGGGAGATTCCAACCGCAAATAATACAGGAAATCTTCCGCCTTGGCGCCAATTTCTTTTTCATACTTGGCCATTTTTTTGGCCACTTCTTTATTTTGCGGGTCTAGGGAATACAAAGTGGCGTAATACTGCCAAGCGTGCAGTTTGTTCTTTTCTTTTTCCGCCAATTTAGCCAGCAGTTTCACGGCGGCGTAATTATTTTTGTCATGCTCCAGCGCCTGCTGCAAGAAAATAGGGGCAAATTGTTTGGAGCCTTTCATGCGGGAAGACACGTCCCCCAGCAGATAAGCCGTTAAAGAAATGGTGTACGGGTCTGACGTATACAGATATTGCAGGTCTTGGGCGGCCTTTTTTTCGTCCCCGTCAAAGTACCAGCTTAACGCCGTGCCCAGCTTGGCGGAGGAAACATATTCAAAGTCCGCAGTCAAATACATTAAATCCGCAAAGGCTTTGCGGGCCTTTTTATATTTGCCCAAAGAAAGACATATCCAGCCGCTGGAAAGAACGGGGAACGGGTCGTCCGGCGTGAGTTTTACAGCCGTTTGAGCGTATTTTAACGCTTCTTTAGGCATGCCGCGCTGCATGGAAAGGACGGCCAGCTCCATATTGGCGGCGGAAGCCACGGCGGGGTTAGCGTCCGTCTCAAAGCCTTTTAAAGAGAAAAAACATTCATCGCCAAGGCCTTGGAGGCATTTATCCATGGCGTTTTCAAACTCAGCCGGCAGGGTATAAGAAAGCACGCTTTTAAACAAAGCCGGGTCACTCAAGCGCGACTGCATTTTCACCGCCGTTAAAGAAGTGGTGGTGGTAATACGCCCGGGCTGCTGGGAAGGTTGCTCCCGCGGCTCCTCTTGCTGCGTTTGGGCGGAAACCGAAGAAGAAAACGCCGGCTGCTGCACTGCACCAACCGGGGGGACCCCGTCAAAAATAGACGCCTGGGAAACACCCGCCCCGAAACAAATAAAACAAAGGGTAAAAATTGCGTGTTTTCTCATATACAAATTATAACAAATTAGCTATACCTTTAAAATAAAAAACCCGCCTTGCCAAAACGGCAAAGCGGGTTACAAAATACTAAGCATTTTTATGCTTGAACTGCGCATTATAGAGGGACGCATACGCCCCGCCGGGGATTTGCAATAAATCCCGGTGGGTGCCTTTTTCCACTATTTCCCCTTGGTTAAGCACCACAATCATATCGGCGTTTTCCACGGTGGACAGGCGGTGCGCAATGACAAACACCGTTTTGTTTTTGGTCAGGTTGTCTAAGGCTTTTTGCACCACCGCCTCTGATTTATTGTCTAAAGCGCTGGTGGCCTCATCCAACACAATTACCGGCGCGTTTTTAATAAAAGCCCGGGCAATGGCCACACGCTGGCGCTGACCGCCGGAAAGCGTAATGCCGCGCTCACCCAGTACCGTATCCAGCCCGTCTTTTAAAGTAGCGATAAAGCTGTCTAAATGGGCGTTTTTTACGGCTTCTTTCAAATCCGCCTCCGTAGCGCCCGGGCGGCCGATTAAAATATTATCGCGTATGGTGCCGGAAAATAAGAAATTATCTTGAAATACCACCGCCATTTGGTCCCGCAGGGAAGAAAGCGTAAAATTCCGTATATCTTTTCCGTCTACGCTCACGCGGCCTTTTTGCGGGTCATAAAAACGCGGCAGCAGGCTGACGATGGTGGATTTTCCCCCTCCGGAATTGCCCACAAAAGCCACCGTATGGCCCACCGGAACGGTTAAATCAATATCCTTTAACACCCACACGCCGGGCTTATAGGCAAAGGAAACATTTTCAAAGCGGATTTCTTTTCTGATGCCGGTTAAAGAAGCGGCGGAAGAATCGTCCGCAATCTCTGTCTTTAAAGAGAATATGTCAAAAATACGGTCAATAGCCAAAAACGCCTTTTTAATTTCCACATAATTGTCCCCCATGGTTTTTACCGGGGTGTACAGCATTAAAAGCGCCGTTACGAAAGAGGCGAAATTACCGCTGGTAATAGTACCTTTTACAATCATGGAGCTGCTCTGCCAAAACACCAGCGCCAGCCCTAAAGAAACAATAAAATGCATCACCGGGGAAAGCCAGCCCGTGTGCTTAATCATACCCATGTTTAAATTGAAAGCGGTTTCCATCAAATGGTTAAAGCGCCGCTTTTGGTCTTTCTGCAGGTTATAAGCGGCAATGGTGCGGTTTCCGTTAAACGTTTCATTATAGGCGCGCATGGCGATGGAGCTGACCATCACCGTATCACGCACCAGTTCTTCCAGCTTGCGCCGCACAACAATAATTAATCCGCCCGCCGCGCCAAACGCGCCCAAAGCAATTAAAGTAAGCTGCCAAGAATTATACAAAAGCACGCACACCAACGTAATGGAAGAGAATACCCGCGTTACTATTAAACGCAAATTATTAATTAGGCCGTTGCAGGCGGTGTCCGCGTCGTTGTTAAAACGCATCATCACAAAGCCGGAATCCACATTGTCAAAATAACCGGTGTGCATAGATAGAAGTTTTTCAAATAATTTTTTACGCACGCCCAGCGTAATTTTATTGCCCACCCAAGTGTTTAAATACTTCACCACATACGTAAGAACGCTTTGCAACAGCACAAAAGCTATAATAAGAACCGGTATCCACGCGGCAAATAAAGCGTCTTTATTTACCAGTACGTCATCGGTATAATATTTCATGAACATGGCTACGGTAGCGTCCAACGCGCCTACCGGCAGAGCTAATATCAGCCCTAACGCGGCCCTAAACCAATACGGTTTTACAAAAGGCCACATCTTTTTATAATTGGCTACCAAAGGCTGCTGGCGAATCACTTCCCCCAAGGGGCGGGTAAAAATATTTTGCGTCATAAAAGTTGTAATCTCCGGGCTTGGCGTTTATTTTAGATTATAACAATTCCCGTCCGGATTTGTCCCCCGGCAAACAGGGGTTGAAAAAAACACTTTACTTTGCTAAACTAATCAAACAGCCGTAAAAAACCGCCAGGTTTACAGACGGCAAAGAACAAGAAACACTTCACACAACAAGGGGATTTTATGGTTATCAAAAAAGCGAACAAAGACGCATTGACCGCAGCCGAAATTAAAGAAATCAAAGCCCACCTGCTGGCGCTAAAAGAAGACGCCGCGGCCCGCTTAAAAGATAAAAAAAATATGGATATGCCAGACAATGAGGTGGGGGACCCCATTGACGATGCCTCCAAAAGCTTAGACAAAGAAATTTTATTTGAATTATCCGGCAACGCCCATAAAACGCTGGACCAAATTGAAGCCGCTTTGCGCAAAATAGACAAAGGCATTTACGGCATTTGCGAATATTGCCGCCAGCCTATACCTAAAAAACGCATTAAAGCCCTTCCGTTCGCGCGCTATTGCATTAACTGCCAACACACGACGGAATCCCACCAACATTAATCGCAATCTATTTGAAAACACCGCCCGGCCATTACAGCCGGGCGGTGTTTTGTGTCCGCATAACCTGACTAAAACAAAACCCCGGCTGAAAGCCGGGGTTTAAATACAGCCAGCAAAGCTATCTATCCCTATATGGGATAAAAACCACCTGAGTGCGGCGCAAATCCCGGGCATTGGCTACAATTTTATAGGTGTCTTGGGATACGCCTATACGAAAACCCCGGCGGTCCAGCGTGGATTGGATATCCCGCTGAAACTGCACCGGATCGCCGGACAAAAGCACCAAACGCTGCAAATCATTGGTAAAATAACCATACAGCCCGTGATGAATTTCCTGCAGTAAAGACAAATCTTCCAATGTCTTTTCCGCGCGGTACACATAAGAACGCTGCAACAAAGACCCTTGGGCAAACAGTTGATGGTATACCATCCAACCCAACAAACAAACCAGCCCCGCCCCCACCATACCAATGGCTACCGTTTCTCCCGTTCCTTTAGGGCGCAGGCGCACCACCACGCTGTGAGCCATAAAATCATGCAAGGTGCGTTTCCTTTCTTCAAAAAAGGCAAGGAAAAAGCCTAAAAACAAAATAGCCGCGCTGATGATATATCCTATTGCGCGCACAATCGCCCGAAAGAAACCGATAGGGCTCTCCGGGTCACTGGCCGAGGCAACCGCTATCCCCATTAATTTTTTCCCCAGCGTAACCCGCCCTCCGCAGGAAAAAATTCCCTCATACAAAACAAATACAGCCAACAGTAAAGCCTCTATTACCAGCAACTGGGAAAACGTTTCCATATTACGGCCCAGCGTATTCATTAAAATGAATTGCCCCGGTATCATAATGATGGAAACATCCACCAACAAAGCGATAAAGCGTTCAGAAAAAGAGGCATATTCTACGCCTGAAGATTCCGCCCTCACCGTAGGAATAGGCGCTGAGGAAGCGTCTTCCTGCGCGAAAATATTAATTCTGGTTTCTGGTATATTATCAGGCATAAACACCCCTTTATAAAAACCTTTTAAGTTTTATTTATTATAACAAGTTTTTATCCGTACGCACAGAAAAAAGGCGCCCCAAAGGCGCCTTTTATAAATTTTACTGAAGTATGTTTACGCGGCTATCCCCAACGAGGAGAACAATACATACAGCAAGAACACGCACACCACAATAGCCACGCTCATCACCACCCCGTGTTTCCAGGGGGTAATATCCACCACCTGCAGGTCTTTGCTGTCATCATATTTATTGGAGGAGGGCCAAAAGATGCCCGTCACGTACATAAATACAATGCTGATGACAAACAAAATAGCCATAATATGCAGGAAATGCAGGCTGCAAAACGCGCTCAGCCAAGAGATATGTTCTTTCCACGCCATAAAGCTAAGCTTAGCAGGCAGCTGGGTAATACCATAAGCAATAATAAAGAAAACCAGCGTTACCTTGGCCGCCCAAGCCGGCGCCCGTTTGTTTAACATACCAAAAATCATCAGCGTAAATATAGGCACGTTATAAAAACCGTTCACCATTTGCAAATAGTTAAATAAACCGCTGGGAGCCTTGGCAATAAGCGGCGCCACGCACATAGAAAACACCGCCAAACCAATCCCCACCCATTTGCCTTTGCTTACCAGTTCCGCATCCGTGGCATTGGGTTTAAAAGGTTTATATACGTTAAGCATAAACAGGGTGGAAGTGGAATTCAGCGCCGCGTTGAAAGAGCTTAATATAGCCCCAAACAATACCGCGGCAAAGAAACCTATTAAATACGTAGGCAATACCGTATTGACCAACATGGGGTAAGCCATATCCCCTACCGCCAAGGGTTTATCCATAAAAATATGGAAAGCCACTACGCCCGGTAAAATTAAATAGATGGGGCCGATCAACTTAAACACAGCGGCCAAGAGCAAACCCTTTTGCCCTTCTTTTAAGTTTTTAGCGGCCAGCGCGCGCTGGATAATGGTTTGGTTGCAACCCCAGTAGAACAGGTTCACCAAAAACATACCCGTAAACATGGTGGCAAAGGGAACCGGGTCATTCGGCCCGCCGATGGCGTTGAATTTTTCCGGGTGAGCCTGCACCACAGTGGTCAGCCCGGTAAACATATTGCCGTCACCCACGTACATAAGGGCAAATATTGGCACCATTAAACCGCCGAAAATCAAACCGACCCCGTTAAGCGTATCGGCAATGGCCATAATGCGCAGCCCGCCAAACACCGTATACAAACACCCCAGCACGCCAATAGCCACCACCACTACGATAATGGACTGCATGGCCGAAATATGGAACGTATCCATAATGTTGAAAATACCGCCCATACCAATAGCGCCGGAATACAAAACAGTGGGAAGCAAAATAAGCACATATCCCGCTAAAAACAGAAAATTGACAAACTGTTTGGTAACCGCGTCATAGCGTTCCCCAATAAAGTCCGGTATCGTGGCATACCCTTTTTTAAGGTAGCGAGGCAGAAAGAAAAACGCCACAATAACAAGCGCCAAAGAAGCGCCCAGCTCATAGCCGATGCCGGAAATGTTGAACATATATCCCTGTCCGTTCAACCCCACCATCTGCTCGGTAGACAGGTTAGTAAGCAGCAAAGACGCCGCAATAACCCACCCGGTTAAACCTCTTCCTGCCAAAAAATACCCTTCGGAAGAAGAGGTATCATTTTTACGCGTCAGGTAATAAGACAACCCTAACACCAACGCGGTAAACCCTACGAAAGAAGAGACGGTCAACAACATGGTTTCCTCCGCTTAAACAACCAGCATTTAATAATTTAGTGATTTTACAACGCCGAACGGCTTTTGCTGCGCGCTCTACCCAAGGCCGGCGTAACACCTCTTGATAAAACGCTTCTTAACGGCTATACTCTTTTTATATCGGTGTGTCTAAAAAATATTGTAAATATAAAAGCAAAGAACGTCAACTAAAATCAGGGAGTAACTATGATCAGCGGGTGCTTAATGGGAATTATGCTGGCTGTTATTGCCGCCTTTGCGGTAGCCTATCTTAAATTTAAATCGTTGGATAAAGCAGTAAAAACCGCTTGGCTTCGTTTAGACGGCAGGCTAAAAGACCGCGCGCAATATATTTCCCCCGTTGCCCTGCAGGCCGCCAATATGCCGGACATACAGCGTCCTTTTGTATACCATCTGCAGGCTTTAAAAGACGAATGCCAACACTCAACCGCTATCGCGCGCCGCGCGGCGTATGAAACGGAAGTCACCCAAAAATTCAAAACCGTATTTTCCGCCGCCCGCAAATATCCGCAGCTACAGCAAGACGAACATTTTTTAAAACTTCAAACCGCCGTCACCCGGGCACAAGCCCGCTTAAAAAAAGCCAAAACACGCTATAACAGCGCCGTACAGCAGTATAACACGCTAACCAGCACCATTCCGTTAAACTTGCTTGCCCAAGCGTTGGAATTTCCCAAGCACGAATATTTTTCTTTGGAAAAATAAGTTTCCATTATAAAAAAGCCCGCTTAAAAGCGGGCTTTTTAAATGGTTGCCTCCGTTTTTAAGCCACGTCCTCTTTAGTAATGGCGGGAAGCGCTTCAAACAGCGGGGCCGGCTGCACCCGGCAAATGGAACACACGATATTCGCGGGAAAAGTTTCAAACAATTTATTATAAGCCGCCACCGCCCCATTATACTGGTTGCGCAGAATATCCAGGTTGCTGTTGGCCTTTTGCACCGCCTGTTGGGCGCCGGTCCAACGGGAATCCGCCGCCAAGGCGGGAAAAGCCTCCTGCAATAAAAGGGAGCTTTTTAACAAAGAGACAAAGGGTTCCTCCCGGGAAGCGACCAGCTGCACGTCATCCAAATTTTGGATTTGTTCGGCAAGGGGTTTTTCAAAATCCTGCACAAACGGGTCTTGCGCGGCGGCTTCTTTTGCTAAATCTAAAATACGGGCCCCCGCCGCTTGGCGTACGCGGATCTGGCCGCAAATGCCATTCCAAGAGGCGTTGATCTCCGCCTGAAACCCCACAATTTTACTATGGACGGGATTCCACAATTTAGTGTAGCCGAAATACCCGGCCACTCCCAGCACCAATAAATCAAATATCATAATAACTCCTTACGTTTATATATAAACTTAACCAAAACTATCTGCTCATCTCTTCCAAGCGGCGAATACGCTCTTCTATGGGCGGGTGGGTGGATAACATGCCAGACAGCATATCAAACAACCCCACGCTAGTCAACGGATTGGCAATACACATAGCCGCCATACTGTGCGAATGCTGAAGCGATTCTGTTTTGCAATTGCCCGAAATTTTACGCAGCGCACTGGCCAAAGCCAACGGGTGGCGCGTAGTTAACGCGGCGGTAGCGTCCGCCTGGTATTCCCGCTGGCGGGAAAGAGCCAAACGGATTAACGGGGCGATAATATATCCATAAATCAAAAAACCCAAACCAATCAATATCAAAAGCAAACGGCCATTCCCGCCGCTTTTACCGCTGGAGCGCCCGCCCCACAAACCAATACGCAGGCAAATCTCCCCCATTAAAGTAAAAAAGGATATCCCCGCCACGGTAAGCATCATGAGGCGTATGTCCCGGTTTTCTATATGCGCCAGCTCATGGGCGGCCACTCCCTCCAGTTCGGCCCGTTCCAACTTCTGTAAAATTCCCCTAGTGAAAGCAATGGCGGCGTGCTGAGGGTCCCTCCCTGTGGCAAAGGCGTTTAACGTAGAGTCATCTATAATATAAATATCCGGGGTAGGCAAACCGCGGGTAATGGCCAAATTCTCCACCAAACGGTATAGTTCCGTCTGGTTATCCGGCGTTACTTTTACGGCGCCGGCGCAATGCATAATCAAAGTATCCCCCACGTAATAGGAAACCAAAATCCACCCCATAGCAAACAACCACAGCACCGGCACCCAACGCAACACCATTTCCGCAATCAATTCTAGACGGGTAGTAGGCAAACAGCCCGCATCATATGGGCCGCAGTAATTCACAACCGTTTGAGCATCCACCCCGCCAAGCATCATTATTATCCCAATCACCGCCGCGGCCGTAATGGCAAAGGTAACGGGAAACAATAAAATTAAAAGGCCGGAACGCCATTTATTTTGTGAAATATGCGCGTATGTATTCATAATGTTACACCCAAATAGAATAAACTATATTTATTTTACTTGTATTTTAATATTTTAGCCAGCCAAACTTTACCCGCCTTGGCGTTGCGCCGCTTTTTAAGAAAATCAAATGCGCAAATATAAAAATTTTTCCAAAGATTACCCGGCAAAGTTTTGCAGCAGAAAACAGCCCTAGGCGGATAAAGCCCGCGGCGGGGCTTTGGAAAAAATAAAAACGCGTTTACATTTCTCTCAAGCGTCTGATACGTTCAAACGCAGGGGGATGGGAAGCCCTCAGCCCCGCCAAGAAACCAAACACCCCCTTTGAATCCAGCGGGTCAGCTATACACATGGCGGACATAGAGGCGTGGGCGTCTAAAATTTCCACCCGGGGGTCTTTGCTTATTTTTTGTAAAGCGCTGGCCAGCGCCAAAGGGTGCCGCGTCATTAAAGCGGCGGAAGCGTCAGCCAAATATTCCCGCGTACGGGACAGTGCCAACCGAACAAGAGGCGCCACCAAAAACCCGTACACAGCCAAAAATACCCCCAACACGGCAAACGCCGCAGCTCCAACTACGGCTGATGGCCGGCCATGACGGGTCTCCACCCTTTTGGCAGACAACAACGCCCAATGAAAACATACCTCAGACAAAAACGTAAAAAAAGACACATAAACCACCGCCAGCAGCATTAAACGCGTATCATTATTTTGAATATGCGCCAGCTCATGGGCCAACACGCCTTCCAGTTCCACCCGTTCCAGTTTATCAATAATGCCTCGCGTTAACACAATGGCGGCCGTTTGCGGGTCCCGCCCAACGGCAAAAGCATTTAAAGAGCGGTCATTAATCACACACAGCCGCGGCATAGGCATTCCCTGGGAAATACACAGATTTTCAGTCAAGCGGTAGGCCTCCGGTTCTTCATTCCGCGTCACCTCCGTAGCGGCGGAAAAATACAATAACATTCTATCCCCGCAGAAATAAGACACCAACATCCAAACCAGCACAGCCGCCGCCAACCAAGGCAATATTTCCAGCATGGTTTGATTAACCCAATCCATAACAGAAACGGCTCGCGACACCCTGACCAGCGAATCAGTGGCCTTATCATACTTATAGGAACCGACGCTAAACCACCAATACCCCCACGCACCAACATAAAACCACAAGAAAATAGTTGCCGGAAACAACAAAACAAGCAGCCAACTGCGCCGCTTGTTTTGTGTTATATGTTGGTAAACCGTCAGCATATCCAACCGTTAAAACTGCACTTTTACGGCTTTTTTAGCTTCTTGTTCTTCTTCTCCCAATTCAAAGAATTCCGCTTTCTGGAAATTAAAGGCATTAGCAATAATATTGCTGGGGAACATCTCCGCCTTGGTGTTTAAAGCCAGCACATTGGCATTATAAAAACGGCGGGCGGCTTGGATTTTGTCTTCCGTATCGCGCAGTTCGCGCTGCAGTTCCATAAAGTTTTGATTGGCCTTTAAATCCGGATAGTTTTCAGACAAAGCGAAAATGGATTTAAGCGCACCGGTGAGCATATTTTCGCTCTTGGCCACTTCTTTCATATCCGCATGGGGAGCCATGGCTATATTACGCGCCTGGATTACTTTTTCCAGGGTTCCGCTTTCATGCGCGGCATACCCTTTTACCGTTTCCACCAAATTGGGGATTAGGTCATAGCGGCGCTTCATTTGTACTTCAATGTCGCTCCACGCTTCTTTTACGCGGTTTTTTAATGTTACAAAACCGTTATAGGTCATACCCACATAAGCCACTAACACAACTACTATTACGATTAAAATAATCATTCTCCCTCCTAGTTATCCGTTTCGTTTTTTTTCTTATTATTATATTCTAAATACTGGGATGTTTCAAATAATCCCAAGGCCAGCTTTTTCATATGCTCAAAACGTTGGGGTTCTTTCTTAGAAAGATCCTCATTGTAATTTTCCGCCCCGTACTTATAAAGGCCTTCCATACCGCCTTTATTATTATAGAAATATTCCCCCTGAACAAAACCGATGGGGTGGGGCTCGTTGGCCCAGCCATAAATGAGGGCTCCGCCCTCCAGCGCGTCATTACTTAACACGTCGCGCCCAATGGCGCGTGTAAAATACGGCCGGCCCAACATACCCATTACAATGGGGAAGATATCCACCTGGCTGGCTGTTTTTTCAATTACGCGGGGCTCTTTTACCACCGGCCCCGCCAAAATAAGCGGTACCTGGTGGTTAATCAGGTTATGGTCTACATATCCGCGCGGCATATTTTCAGATTGGGGAGCCGAAAGACCATGGTCCCCAAAAATCACAAACAGGGTATTGTCCCAATAATCGGATTTTTCAGCCAGTTTAAAGAATTCTTTTAAAGCATGGTCAGAAAAACGCAGGGAATTATACTCCTCTACGCTTACAAAGCTGCGTTTGTGGGCTTTGTCCGCGCCAATGTTTTGGAATTCAAAACCGGCGTTATCCTCCGGTATGGTATACGGGCGGTGATACCCGGCCGTTTGAATAATGGCGAAAAACGGTTTTTTGGTTTCTTTTTGCTCCTGTTCCAAAATGCGGTTGGCTTCACGGAACAAATCCAAATCAGAAATGCCCCACACGTCGTTGCGGTGTTCGTTTTCAAATTTGCCTTCTTCATACATATGCACGTTGGAAATATTGTGTTCCAAAATGCCGCGTATGTTACCCCAGCTGGAGCTTCCCCCTATAAAATAATATTTTTCATAATCTTTTAAAGAGTTAATCACTACATGCTGGTCCACAATCAGCGGGTTGCGGGAACTGGTTTTGTAAGAGGTGACGTCCGGTATCCCGGTTACCGTGGCAAACACGGCGCGCGCCGTGGCGGAAGTGGGTGTAAAGAAATGGTTAAACAAAATGCCTTTATCCGCCAGTTCCTTTACAAACGGGGTGGGGTCAATATCCGGGTTGGTCATGGAAGTTTTATTCCAAGCCAAAGACTCCATAAAAATCACCACCACATTATAGTCTTTCTGGTCTTCTTGGGGTTTGCCTTCAAACGTACGGGTAAAGTTTAGGTTCTCTTTATCCGGGTTTTGCACGCCTAAAAAGCGGGAGACTTCATCATAATACTCAGCCGTTTTCTCTTCATCAAAAGAAACATTTTTGGCAAAACGGGCCGTATCAAACAAATTCAACCCCGGGTTAAGCGTTAAATTGCAAATAAAATTGTTGGTGGAGTGATAGGCGTTGCTCCAGCGAAGCGGATACTGGCTGATTTGCCCAAACATAAGCCCCCCCGTAACCAACAAGCCGGCAAAAAACCAGCCCAGCTTGCCTTTCCAGCGGTATTTATCGTCACGAGAAAACGCGTATTTGCACAGTTTTACCACAAACCAATAAACTAGGGCCGCCCATACCAACACGCCCAAAACGCCCCATAGCACGGGATACGTTTCCCACGCCATTTGTAAAGAAATAAGCGGGTTTTCCGCATATTTAAAAATAGAGGAATTAATACGCATGGAAATATAGGCGTAGTGCGCAAAATCGGCAAAATACACCAACAGCACCGCGCTTTCCAGCAGGCCATAAAAAACGCCCACTCCTTTTTTTATCCAGCGGGCTCCCTTCCAAAACGCGCAAACGGTTAAATACAGACCCAAGGGAATAGCCAACGCGCAGGCAAAACGGGCGTCAAACTTGGCTCCCAAATAAAAAGTTTTCCATAATTCATGATACGCTTCCGGCACCAAGGCGGAGCGGAATACAAACAAAAAAATCCCGCGAAATGCGGTAAACAGCAACCAGTTGGCCAGAATAAAAGAAGCGTAAGCTTTTATCCAGCGCGGTACGGCCAATTTTTTCATGATTCCTCCAAAAGTAATAATTACTTATATGATACCAAAATCAACCGTCCGGCGCACCGCCGGCTTTTGAATAAAACACCCTGTTGCCCGGCGCTGTCGGGTTGCGCTTGGGAAACGTGCCCGGCCGGTTCAAAAGTGGTATCATAAATATATGATTATTGATGATGAAAAACTGCAACGAACCTTGGAACGCGCCAAATCGCACACAGATTCCGAGGTGACGGGAATTTTAAACAAAGCCAAAGAATTAAAAGGCATATCCTTGGAAGAAGCCGCCGTGCTTTTAAACGTAACGGACCCGGCCCTTCTTAATAAAGTTTTTGAAGCGGCCAAATACGTAAAAGAAGCCATTTACGGCAACCGCATTGTATTATTTGCCCCTTTATATATATCCAATATCTGCACCAATGAATGCGTGTACTGCGCGTTCCGCCGTTCCAACACCACGCTTAAACGCCACGCCAGCACGATGGACGAAATCCACCAAGAAGTAACCGCCCTCTTACAGCAGGGGCATAAGCGCATTCTGATGGTAGCGGGCGAAGCCTACCCCGGCGGCGGGCTGCAATACGTGTATGACAGCATAAAAGCCATTTATGAAACCCGCTGGAACGGGCAAAACATCCGCCGCGTAAACGTAAACATCGCGCCGTTGACCGAGCCGGAATTTGAAGAACTTAAAAAATGCCATATCGGCACCTACCAGCTGTTTCAGGAAACGTATCATAAAGAAACTTACCAAAAGCTGCACCTGGCCGGAGCCAAAAAAGACTACCAATTCCGCTTGGACGCCATGGACCGCGCCCTAAAAGCCGGTATTAACGATGTAGGCATCGGCCCGCTGCTTGGATTATACGACCATAAATACGAAATCTTAGCCACGCTGGAACATTCCAATTACTTGGACAAGACCTACGGCGTAGGGCCGCACACTATATCCATACCGCGCATAGAACCGGCGGAAGGGTCTGATTTCAGCCAGCACCCCAATGACCCGATGACAGACGAAGAATTTAAAAAATGCGTAGCGGTGCTGCGTTTGGCGGTGCCGTATACCGGCATTATTTTAAGCACGCGCGAATCCCCCCAAACCCGCAATGAATGCTTGGAGCTGGGCGTATCGCAAATATCGGCGGCTTCACGCGTCAACCCGGGCGGTTATTCATATGACAAAGAAAACGGAAGCCAATTTACCCTTACTGACGGGCGCACCACGGACCAGGTAATAGAAGCCATTGTGGACGCCAAACACATGCCTTCTTTCTGCACGGGGTGTTACCGTTTGGGCCGCGTAGGCAAAGACTTTATGGACATGGCTAAACCGGGGCTGATAAAAACCCACTGCCTGCCCAACGCCATGTTTACGTTTGCGGAATATTTATATGACTTCGCCCCGGAAGGGCTCAAACAAAAGGGCTTGGCGCTGATTGCCAGCACTACGCAGGAAAACTTCCCGGAAGGAACGCCTATCCGCAAGATGATAGAGGAAAACCTGCAAAAAATAAAAGAAGGAAAACGGGATTTATACTTCTAATCTTCCAAAGCCCCGCTGTTAAGCGGGGCTTTTTTATCTTTTCCGCAACAAACCCATTTGCCAATAGAACACTTTCCGGCTTACACCCCTATGGCGAGGTATATATAAAAATTCCGGCCCCGCTTGAAACGGGGCCGGAATATCTGACGCAAAATAGCTGTTAGCAGGCTTTATCCTGCAACCCGGTCATGGTTAAAAACTCCGCGCATTCCGTTCCGGTACAGTTCCAACATACTCTATACGGGTCAAAATTAGCCGTAATAGATACGGTAAGACCCGGGAAATATTTGGAATTGGTCGCAATGGCGGAGCAATTTTTCCCGTTTTGGACAGGCAAAGAATAATGCCAGCGTCCGTCCCCGTTATCGGCGGCCATGTTTTCGTCTGGAATGCGGATATCCAGCTTATTTAAATTATCGGCACATCTTTTAAATGTGGTTAAATACACTTGCTGGGAATCGGAAATAGATTTAAGCAACATAAGCACTTCCGCCGTGCGGGATTTCTTAACGGAACGCTCATACTGGGGCAACGCTACCGACGCCAATACGCCGATAATCAACACTACTACCATTAACTCAATCAACGTAAAACCTTTTTTCATAATCTCTCCTGTAAAAGGGCTTTCCCTCTTGTATTAAAGTATATCAAAAATACCGTTAAAACGGCTTACGGCTCCGAAATACCGCCGTTACCCTATCAAAAATGCCGTTGCAATAGGCAAGCGTCATCCCGTAGTTAGTTAAGGCAACGCCGGCGTGCCGCAAAACGTCCAAGCGGCGCAAGATTTGGTTGCGCGTTACCATACAGCCGCCGCATTGTATAGCCAGCTTATACTTGGCCGCGTCATGCGGAATAGGGTCCAAATTTACCAAAACGTCAAACTCTAACCGCTTGCCCGTGTATTTGCGCATTAACGCGGGGATTTTAGTCCTGCCGATATCATCACAGGTGTTTACGCTGTGGGAGCAGGACTCCATAATTAATATTTTATCGCCGTCGTTTAAATTGTCAATAGTCCGGGTGCCTTTTAAAAAGGCGTCAAAATCCCCTTTCATGCGTGAAAATAAAATACTAAAACTGGTAAGGGGAATTTCTTTAGGAACCACCGAACTGACATAGGCAAACGCCTGGGAGTCCGTAACCACTAAATGCGGGGTGTGGGTTTGAAGCCAAGAACGGAGTTCCCTGTCCTTTAGACATATAGCCACCGCGCCGATGTCCAGCAAATTGCGTATTGTCTGCACCTGGGGCAGAATCAGCCTTCCTTCCGGGGCGGAAGAATCCACCGGCATCACCAATACCACCTGTTGGCCGGGGGCTACAATATCGTCCAGAAGCACATCCGTTGAATAAGCGCTTTTGGGCAAATGGGTTTTAATGGCTTGCAATAAACGGGATAAATTGGGCTCTTTACAGGAAAAATCCACAATATCGGCCCCTTTTATTTCCACATTTAAAGGCTGCAAATCGCTTTTGTTGTGTACAAAAAAGAAAGGTATTTTCTGCGCCACGCAGGTTTCCATGAGGGTTTGGTCATACTCATCAAATTTTTCCGCAAAAACCAAAACGGCCAAATCCACTTGGGATAAAGCCTCGTTGGTTCTTTGCACGCGCTGGGAGCCTAAGGCGGAGTGGTCATCCAATCCGGCGGTATCCACAATCGTCACCGGGCCTACGCCCACAATCTCAATTACTTTCTTTACCGGGTCGGTGGTGGTGCCGGGGTGTTCAGCCACCACGGATACCTGCTGGCCCGTCAGCGCGTTAATCAATGAGCTTTTGCCCACGTTCATTTTTCCAAAAATACCTATATGAGGTCTGTTTACTTTTACCATATTTAAAATTATATATAAAAATGTTTATTTTAAAATAGGTCTAGGTCCTTTTTACCAGGCATTTTAGGACCAATGACCCTTTTTATATTAATCACCGTATTTTAGAATACTATAATAATACGCCGGTTATTTGCCATACGGAAGATGTTTAGATGCGTTTTCTTTGTGTTTATCTTTGTATGTTTTTATGTTGCGGGGCGTTTAACGCGCCCGCCTGGGCCCAAAAAGCCAACATAAAAAAAACCGTGAAAAAAGCGTTGGAGGTTACCAAGCAATCGGGTTCCTCCGCCTCTAACGCCGCCCTGCGGCACGCATGGAGCTCCTCCTCCGTAAAAGCAGCCTCCCAAGCAGAGCGAATCTTAAACCCCCTCATGTTAAAATCAAACCAAGCCCAGCTGCACAAACTGCTGACAGATTCTTTCTTCCATATGTACAATGAAGAACAGGGCCTGCTGGCATCTATTACGAATATTTGGTCTGAATTGTTGTCGGATTATTATTTATCTTTTTTTGGCCCCAGGCAGATAAATCCCATATCTCCAGCGGAAGCACGTCAAAATTTATTACAAAAAGAAGCCCTTTTAAACCAATCTCTGCAAAAATGGCGTAAATTAAAACCCGCTTTATTAAACAAGGTTTCACAGCAGCAATGTACAGACCTGGCCAAAGAGCATACCGCCACGCGTTTCTTTTTTGAGAATTTCCCCAGGCTGGACCCTTTTGCAAGAGAAATTGCCTTATACATCAGCGGGGAAAAAGACCTGATGCACATTATAGCTGCCGGCCAGCCGGAGGTGGAATACGTTTACCGCCGTTTGATGGCGTTTGCCCATAAAAAAGAGCCGTTTCCTTTTCTTAGCAAAGAAGTGTACAGAATATTGGAATTACCTCAATATTCCATGGAAGAGTTAACTCTTTTAGCCGTTGATTTAAACTCCCCGGGGTGTGACCAGCTGCGCGAATGGGGCTGGGATGACGCCGCAATCCGTGAAATAATCCAACTGTATCAATCAGATTACTGGGCCGAGGCGTATCAGACGGATTATGTTTTAAATTTTGTTCAACTCCAGCATGATTTAATTTCCAACTGGCGGGCATATTGGAACAGTCAGCGTAACCAAGATTTAGAGGCCACCCGTCAGTTGCTAAACGGTTTAAACGCTTCCCGCTGAAATTACTTCCGCGCCGGATGGGGCTGAATTTTGATTTTTCAAATAAAGGGGCAAAGGCAGGTTGCTGGCAGGTCCTACCCCCATAATAGGTCTTATGGCCCTTTTATAACGGAAGTTAATATTTTAAAATAAAATATAAATCTGACGTAAAAATGCCATACCTTAATTTAATATTTAAGGACTTATTCATGATACATTCTCGCTATGTTTATCTTTTATTTTTGGCGGGTTGTTTATTAACAACCCCGGTTTTCGCCCAAAAAGCAAACATCACCAAAGCGGCGAAAACAGCCGCAGAAAAATCTGCCAAACGGAAGGTTGAAAATGCGTTGCAAGCCACCGTGCGCAACCAGTGGAAAACGCAGGCTTTGCAAGAAGCCAAACAAACGGACCGCCTTTTTAGCCAAGTCATTTTGAAGGCAAACCAAGCGCAGCTGGCCCAGCTGGTGGATATAGCCTCTTTCCGCATGTATAATGACGAGCAAGGCATTATTTCCACTATCACGGATATGTGGTCTGAATTATTAACAGATTTGCATATTTCGTATTTCGGCCCCCGTGAAGTAGAACCCGTATCGCCTATAGAGGTTCGGAAAAATCTACTGCAGAGCGAAGCCCGTTTAAACCACGCCTTAAAAAAAGTGCGTGAATTAAAACCCGTTTTATTAAAAACGGCGGTACCGGCTCAATATACACAAATGGCCACCCCCCATACCGCCACAAGTTTCTTTTTTGAAACTTCCCCCAAATTAGACAACTATAGCAAAGAAATAGCGCTTTATATTTCCGGACATAAAGACGCTGTACACATGATGGCAAACGGCCAAGCGGAGATTGAAGCCCTGTACCGCAAAATGCTGGCCTTTGCCCATGGGAAGGGCGCTTTCCCCTTCCGCCTAAGCGAAGCATACCGCATACTTGCTTTACATGAATACCCGGCAGAAGACTTATTGCTTTTGCAAAAAAATTTAAATTCGTTAGAGTGTGACCAACTGCGCGGCTGGGGCTGGAGCGACCGTGAAATCCGCCGCGTCATAACGCTTTACCGCTCTGAAAACTGGGCCAAAGTGTACGGGAGCGAATACTTCTGGGATATCATCAAGCAACAGCATGATTTTATTTCCAGCTGGCGGCAATATTGGCTACAAATGATTCCTAAAGATTTAGAAAACACCCAACAACTCATAAATACGCTAAAACCTGCCCGCTAAATAACCTTTGGTCTAACCGGGCGCTTTTAACACATTGAACATCAAAAATCTATTTTGTAATATTAGTAAATCTATTTATAAGGAGATTGTAAAAATGTATTTAAACCGCCTTTTTCTTTTGTTTCTGTTTGGCTGTGTAGTAGCTACCCCTGCTTTTTCCCAAAAACCAAAACCCTCCAAAATCATAAAAACCGCGCTGGAAAAATCCGCTGCAAAGAACGCACCAAAAACCGCGCAAGGCATAATTAAGTCAAACATTTCGCATAAGAAGTTTCCAAATAAAAAAATCTCTTTAGACCCCACTGTGCTTAAGTTGCTAACCATTCAGACAAAAAACGCCGCTACTGCCCATTACAAAGACGTTATGCTTTTCCGTCTGTATGATAAAGAATACGGCATTGTTCCCGCCGTTAATGACTTTATGCATGAACTAATAAAAAATACGGAAATTGTACAACATGGCCCTATTTCTTCTTCCCAGCCTAATCTATCAAGCAAGGCACCGCAGGAGGCGTTTGCCCCAATAGACGTACGCAACCGTTTGTTGCAAGCAGAGCAGCGCTTTCAAAAGGCTGAAAAAAACTGGAAAGCGGTAAAAAATAAAAATTTCAATATCAGTTTCTTTACCTTGCACTATAATGAATATGATTGCAAGTGGTGGATAGAACCCTACCTTTTAGGTGAAAAAGACATTATTCAAGTCATAACATTTGAATACCAAGACATAAGAGATTTGTACAACAAGATGCTGGCTTGGGCTCACGGCGAAGAGAAATTTCCTTTTTCTTTTGAAACCGTTTCTCAAATACTGGGATTAAACTCCTATTCGAACGCAGAATACGACGCCTTGTACAAGGCCTTAAACTCTTCAGGCTGTAATATATTACGCAATTGGGGCTGGACGGACGCCGACATCCGCCAATTTATTAAAGTCCATCAAGAGGCCGGCCAAATTGATGGGACCGAGTTATATGCTTCAAGAGACATAAGCGGCCTTTTAGAGTTTGCCTATCACAACATGCACTTACATCAATACACGCCCAGTGAGCTGGAACACCTATACAAAACCTTCAATTCTATGGAGTTGCTGGGATGGCGTTCCAAAGCCTGGCCGGATAATACGCTGCGTTCTATTATCAAGTTCTATCAGAACTTTTCCGCCTTAGGCTGTCCCAGCGACTACCAGCTAAGAGAAAGACTTGGACACCTAAGATATTACTCTACAATTTGGTTCAAGTTTTGGAATTTAAATATCCAAAAAAACCAAAAAGAGGTCCTCCGGGTGCGTCAGCAACTACAAGAAAACCCATAACTTTCCGGCCCCGCCCTTTAGCGCGGGGCCTTTTTATGCTTTCCAATAAGGTATAATAGAGATAAGACGTATATTCCCATTATTTAAGGAATGAATATGAACGATTTTAACGCTTATCTAAAAGAACGCGCCAAATTGGTGGAAAAGAACTTAACCAAATACATTGGTAAAATCAAAAATTCCCCAAAAATTTTAACCGATTCCATGGCCTATTCTCTGCAAGCGGGCGGCAAACGCGTGCGCCCCATTTTGCTTATGGCCACGGCGGAAGCCTTTGGCAAAAAATCCGCCGACGTTATGCCCGCCGCCTGCGCGGTGGAAATGCTGCACACCTATTCCTTAATTCACGACGATTTACCCTGCATGGATAATGACGCGCTCCGCCGCGGCAAACCCACCAACCACAAAGTGTTTGGGGACGACCTGGCCCTGCTGGCCGGGGACGCTTTGCTTACTTACGTGTTTGAAGTATTTGCCCAAAACGGAAAAGTAAAATCCATCGGGGCGGAAAACACCTTAAACGCCCTTTTGCACTTTGCCAACTGCGCCGGCGCTTCCGGCATGGTAGGCGGCCAAACGGCCGATGTATACGCCGAAGGCATGGGCGCGGCGGACGCTTCCAGCACCCGGGCGGAAAAATTAAAAAAAGTTTCCAAACCGCTGGCGGACAAAACCCTGCATTATTTTATGCTCCCCTCCACGGTAAAAGAAACCACCCCGGAAACCATTTTAAATTACATCCACGCCAATAAAACCGGGGCTTTAATCCGCGGCAGTGTGGAAAGCGGCGCCCTTTTGGCTGGGGTTAAAGGGAAAGATTTGACCTTGATTAAAAAATACGCCAACTGCATCGGGCTCGTGTTTCAAATTGTGGACGATATTTTAGACGTTACCTCCACCGCCCAGCAGTTAGGTAAATCCAACAGTGACAAAGAAAACGGCAAACTCACTTTCGTCAGTCTATACGGCTTAGAAGGCAGCCGCAAACACGCCCAACTGCTGATTGCCAACGCGCAAAAAGCCTTAGACGGGCTAAAAACCGCCAAAAAGAAAAACCTGTGGCCTTTGTATGAAATGGCCGAGTTTTTCAAAACCCGCACTTATTAATAAAAGGAGGCTGCCATGAAAGTGCTTCCCAGCATTCACAGCCCTAAAGATTTACGGCTTATTAAAAAAGAACACCTGCCCACTTTATGCCAAGAACTCAGGGATACCATTATCTCTACCATCAGCAAAAACGGCGGGCACTTGGGCTCCAGCTTGGGCGCGGTGGAAATTATCACCGCCCTGCATTACGTATTTAACACGCCGGAAGATAAAATCATTTTTGATACCGGGCACCAAGCCTACGCCCACAAACTACTTACCGGGCGGCAGAAAGAATTTGAACACATCCGCCAAAAAGGCGGCATAAGCGGGTTTCCCAAACGTTACGAAAGCCCTTACGACGCTTTTGGCGCGGGGCATGCTTCCACCGCGCTTTCCGCCGCATTGGGTATGGCTATCGCGCGCGACCAGAAGAAAGAAAACTCCAAAGTAATCGCCGTTGTGGGGGACGGCTGCCTTACCGGCGGCATGGCTTATGAAGCCCTCCAAAACGCGGGCCTGTTAGCCAGCGATATGCTGATTATTTTAAACGATAACCAAATGTTTATCTCTCAGCGGGTGGGGGCGCTGGGCAAATTTTTAACCAAACTGCTCACCAAGCAATACGTGCAAATGGCCGAAGAACGCGCCGCCAAATTTTTAAAACGTTTTGACGAGCTGGGCAACAACGCCGCCAAACTGGCTAAAAGGGCCCGCTCCATTCTGTTCCCCGGCACCATTTTTGAGGAAATGGGCCTGCGCTATTTCGGCCCCGTAAACGGCAATAATATAGACGAAATGATAGAAGTGCTGGAAAGCGTAAAAGACGTAAAAGGCCCCGTTATTTTGCACGCCGTCACCAAAAAAGGCAAAGGCTATAAACCCGCCGAAGAAAAACCCACCAAATTCCACGGCATTGGCATTTTTGACGTGGAAACCGGCGATACGATCGGCAAAGCCAACGGCATTACATTTACCCAGGCGTTTTCCAACACATTGGTAAAACTGGCCGAAAAAGACGACCGCATCAACGCCATTACCGCGGCCATGCCGGAAGGCACGGGGTTGGACGCTTTCCGTGATAAATTTCCTTCCCGTTATTTTGACGTAGGCATAGCCGAAGAACACGCCGCCACCTTTGCCGCCGGTATGGCCGCTTGCGGGCTAAAGCCGGTATACGCGCTTTATTCTTCTTTCGCGCAGCGCTGCTATGACCAAATTGTACACGACGTGGCCCTGCAAAAACTGCCCGTGGTTTTCGCGCTGGACCGCGCCGGCATTGTAGGGGAGGACGGGCCCACCCACCACGGCGCGTTTGATTTAAGTTTTCTGCGCACGGTGCCGGATTTAATTATTTCCGCCCCGGCAGATGAAAATGAACTCCAGCACCTGCTTAAAACCGGGCTGGACGCCAACCTGCCGTTTGTGCTTCGCTATCCGCGCGGAGCAGGATTCGGCGTGGAAATGGACGCCAAACCCAAACGCCTGGAAATTGGCAAAGGGGTATGGCTCAAACAAGGCAAAGATTTAACCATAGCCGCTATTGGCAACCGGGTGCACCCCGCCTTAAAAGCCGCCCAGCTGCTGGAAGAAAAAGGCCTGCACTGCGGGGTAATCAATATGCGCTTTGTAAAACCGCTGGACAGCGCCCTATTAGACGAAGCTTTAAAAATATCCCCCCGCCTGGTAACGGTGGAGGACAACAGCTTGGTGGGCGGATTTGGTTCCGCCGTGGCGGAATATACCGCCGACAAACAAGCCGCCTGCAAACTATTGCGTTTAGGCATACCGGACGAATTTGTGGAACACGCCAAATCTGCCCAGCTTTATGAGCAGCTTGGCATTAACGCAGAAAAAATCGCCGCACATATTCTAGAATGGAAGAAATAAGCGAGGGTTCTTTATGAGCACACAAGATATAGAACATGAACATTCTTATATTAAAGCATATGAAGATATTCAGCTTTTAAAACAAGACGTCATGCGCCCGGTGCGCATGCAGCTGGAAGTGCTGAAACCGGAATTATATCTCCAGCACCATAAAATTGAGGAAACCATCGTTTGCTTTGGCAGCGCCCGCGTGCGGGAAGAAAAAGAAGCACAAGCCAAAGTAAAAGCGGCCCAGGAAGCGCTGGATAAAAACCCACAAGACAAAAACCTGCAAAACCGTTTATATGAAGCACAGGGGCTGTTAAAACTTTCCAAATATTATGACGCGGCACGCAAGTTTGCCAATATCGTTATAGAAAAAGCCGGAAACCGTTTTGCCGTAGTAACCGGAGGCGGCCCGGGCCTTATGGAAGCGGCCAACCGCGGCGCCTTTGAAAAAAACGGTAAAAGCATCGGCTTTAACATCACCTTGCCCCACGAGCAAAAACCCAACCCGTATATCACCCAAGATTTGGCATTTCTCTTTCATTACTTCGCCATACGCAAACTGCATTTGGTGATGCGCTCCAAAGCGTTTGTGGTATTCCCGGGCGGGTTTGGAACGTTTGACGAACTGTTTGAAATTTTAACTTTGGTAAAAACAGGAAAGAAACAGGATATCCCGATAGTGCTGGTAGGCAAAGAATTTTGGAACACGGTGGTTAATATACCGGGCTTGGCCTCCTACGGCGTTATTTCCCCCGAGGAAGCCGAATCTTGCGACGTGGTGGATACCCCCGAAGAAGCCTGGCAAATCATCGCCAAGTTCTACAATATAAAATAACCCCGCGCTTTTCATTATGTTATTGCAAAGCCCTGCCAAAAGCAGGGCTTTTATATTTGCTTTCGTACACTTTTCTAATTAAAAAGGCTTTTCCCGGAGCTCCTTGGCTTGCGTAACCCTATTAAAAAAAAGCGTTTGCTTACAGACGGAGTTTTTATCTTTCCCCATGTCCCGAGATAGCGCATACTGACAAAAAAAGCCGCCGGCCTAATGACCGGCGGCTTTGTGTGTACTTAAATTATTTCTTTTTAGCAACTTTTTTGGCTGCCGGTTTTTTGGCGGCAGGTTTTTTTACAGCTGCTTTTTTGGCGCAGGCTTTTTTGGCACACGCTTTTTTAGCAGGTTTTTTAGCAGCCGCTTTTTTAACAGCGGCGGCTTTCACCGCGACCTTTTTTGCGCAGGCTTTTTTAGCGCAGGCTTTTTTGGCGCACGGTTTCTTTACGGCGGCTTTCTTTACGGCTACTTTTTTAGCCGGTTTTTTAGCAGCGGCTTTTTTTATGGTTTTTTTAACGGCCATTTTAATCTCCTAAGACAATTAGTTTTAACCTCATAAAAATAATAGCACAAATTATTTTAAAATGCAACAAAATCTCCGACGTAAAATAATTTTTTTAAAAAAAGCAAGCGCTTTTTTTACGCTTTTTTACCGTCAGAAGCTTGACTTTCCGTCGGAGATTTTCTAACAGGCCGAATTACCTGATACAAACCGCGCCTTCCGCACAAGGCAGAAAATAAAATTTCTTTTTGCGTATTTTTATACACGCCTATTATCATCAACGCGCACAAAACGGCAGTCCACGGGTGTGTAACAGTAACGCTAAATCCACGCACAGCAGCCTGAACAATAGCAAATAATACACATAAACTGTACAGCCAGTTAAACCAGTAAAATAATTTTAAAATACTTTCTTCGGTCTTTAACCTCAGCCCCCTTACCAGCAACGGCAAAACGGCTGTTTTGCCTAAGGCAAACATTCCCCCCAACAAGGCTCCTAACCAATAGTCCCCGTTAAAAATTTGCCCCGCTCCTGGAGCCACCATGCTTAAAAACAGCGCAATTATTCCATTCATTTCTTTTCATCCTCCAACAAAGCCCGCGCACTTGCCACTTTAGACTTTTCCGGCGCGTTCAAGCCTGACTTTTGCTTAAGCACCCCCGCAAAAGAAGAAAATATTTTTTCATCTCCAGCCTTTAACTCCAATTCAATTTCTTTTAATTCTTTCCGGCGGCCGCAGGCGGACAGGATGCAATCGTCAAACGCCAGTTCATAAACGGCATTCATGTCTGTTAAATTGTATATCCGGCGGTGATTGGTGATGGTAAAAATAATCTCCAACTTTTCTACGGGAAACCCCAGCCAAAAACCTTTTCCTTGCAACATTTTAAGCGCTTGGGTTATATTGGCCGCGGCGGGCAGCGGGAGCGTTTCCTCTTTTCTAACCGCCTTACCATCCACCATTTTGGTTTGGGATTTGGCCGTCGCTTCAAAACGTCCGTTGGCGCAACGCAGGCGCAAAGCGGTGTTATGCGCACTCCACACCCCTTGAGGGGTATCTAAATAAAAATCTTCGTTTAACACGGCAAGCGGCCCGTTTACCAGGCCGGGAAAATGCTCTCGGACAACCTGCAACATGCGGGAAAAATCTTCTTGTGTGCGGGCTTTCCATTTAAATTCACATTCAATAGGCATATTCTAAGTTTAGCAAATAAAGTATAATATATTTTTCAGGAGGAGTTATGGAAAAATTACGCCAACCCACGTCTTTAGAATGTTTTGCCTGCGGAAAAAACAATCCGTTTGGACTGCATTTGGAATGGTACAACAATTATGACCAAAACCAAGTGGAAGCTGAATTTACACTGGATGATAAATATTGTTCCTACCCCGGCACCATGCACGGCGGCATTATTGCCACTATATTAGACGAAACTTCCGGCCGGGCTATCTTATTAAATAATGATTTTAACCGCTTAATGGTAACCCTTAAAATGGAAGTGGTTTACAAACAAAATACCCCCACCAACACCAAATTAAAAGCGGTGGGACGCGTAATAAAAGACGGCGGCTCCCGCGCGCAGGTGGAAGGTGAAATTTTATTGCCGGACGGTTCCGTCTCCGCCAAATGCACCAGTATTTTGTTTAAAATCCCGCAAGCGGTAAAAGACAAATGGGGCCCGGAAGCCGAAGAATGGGCCCGCACCACCCCTAAAGTGGAAAACCAATAATACGCTTGTTAAAAGCTGTTGAGCGCAACCTTTTTTTATGCTAGAATAAATATAGGTTCTTATAACAACAGTTTTAGGATCGGTAGCTTAGCTGGTAGAGCACCTGCTTTACACGCAGGGGGTCAGGGGTTCGAGTCCCTTCCGGTCCACCATTTTAAAAGCCGCTTATTATTAAGCGGCTTTTTTGCATTCTGTATGATAAACATTTGATGCCTTGCTTCGGCAAGTAAACATAAGCTCCTATAGTTTTGAAGGGATAAGATGTAAACCCCCTGAAATAATTGCCAGTGCCCACTATGTTTTAGAAGCTTATAAAAACATTTACTGAAATTATTTTTAAAACTTTGCTTGAAGAGATAAATATTTTTATCTATACTGAAGATAATTAAAATTAATATCCACTTGATAGGAATTTCTATGTCTAAAATTCACCGATATGATTTAATTTTTAGCCTGGGGGAAGCCTGTTCCTGTTCGGAATTATTAAGGAAAAATGGGCTGCAAATAAAAGCATATCCTTTTGATTGGTTATTTGGTTCTGATTTTGTTGGAAGATGCAAAATCCTGGCCGAAAGATTAGCCTCTTTTATAGAAAAGAAAGATTTGGAATTTTCTTTTGAAGAAAGAAACATTCACTGCAAAGCCTATCATAATAAATTAACTGACCTTACTTTTAATCATGATTTTCATAAAGATATCCCCTTTGAAGAGATGTACCCCCAAGTGAAAGAAAAATATGAGCGGCGTATTACACGTTTGCTGAAAGAAATAGAAAATGCTCAAAAAATTTTAATTGTTTACCTTGAAACACCTATTACCAATCACGCTAAAATAGAGGAAAAAGACATTGTGGCGGGGTTTGCTTATATCCAGCAAGCTTACGCGGGGAAAGACATCCATTTAATGTATATACGTAATGAAAGAAATTCCGTTTTACAAGAGAAACAGTTAACCAAAGATATTAAGGTCATTTCCTGCGATTACAAAGCCGGCCCGCCGCAACTGGATTATGTGGTTTGTTTTTCTACACTAGATAAGATACTAAAAAGCTATCGTCTGAATTTACCATTAACAAAAAAACTAAAGATTAGCTGTCTAAGATTAACGGCCAGGTTGATTCCCAATAAACAAATGCGGAAAAATGTAAGAAAAAAATGGCATATTTATAGAAAATAGCCAAACTGGGAGTTTGGGCTCTATATAAAACAATACGAGGCAAAAACAGAAAAATAAAACTTGTCCGTAAAGCCAACTTTGTAGATAAGCTTTCAAATATAAGAAAATCTTTCCGAGTGAAAACGCCAAATCAATGCAATGTGTTGGCGTATTATATGAAAAGCCGCTTTGTAAAAAGCGGCTCTTATTTTCATTTTTACACCAATTTTCCACCCATTTTCACTGTCAGCGTTCAGTCAGCGTTGATTTCCCCGTTTTACAAAGAAAAAAACTTTTAGGGAAACATAAGATAAACTTCTATACGCTATACTAAATGCCGAACATAGTCAAAATAGGAATTTTTAGGCTTATTGGCTAAATAATTTTTTAGCTGTTCTTTGGAAATAAATCCTTTCTGCAGGGCAATTTCTTCCGGGCAGGCAATTTCTATCCCTTGGTTTAGCTGCATACTATGCACAAAATTAGCCGCCTGCAGCAATGTTTCATGCGTTCCGGTATCCAACCAGGCGAATCCGCGCTCCAAACGGGCCACCTGCAATTTTTGGTCCGCCAAGTACATTTTGTTTAAATCCGTTATTTCCAGCTCTCCGCGGGCGGAAGGTTTTAGCTGTTTGGCATACTGTACCACTTGATTATCATAAAAATATAAGCCCGTTACGGCAAAGTTACTTTTGGGGTGGGCGGGTTTCTCTTCTAAAGAAACGGCCTGGCCTTTTGCGTCAAATTCCACAATGCCAAAGCGTTCCGGTTCGCTGGTTTCATAAGCAAATACGGTAGCGCCGTTCACATGTTGGGACACCTGGCCCAGCAAATGCTCAAAGCCGCTGCCGTAAAAGATATTGTCCCCCAATATCAAAGCGCACTCCTCCCCCCCGATAAAATCTTCTCCCAGCAAAAAAGCGTCGGCAATGCCTTTTTTAATGTACTGTATTTGATAACTAAAATGCATACCCCACTGGGTGCCGTCCCCCAGGAGTTTTTGGAAATTAGCGTCATCTTCCGGGTTGGTAATAATCAAAATATCTTTAATCCCCGCCATCATCAGCACCGATAAAGGGTAATAAATCATCGGTTTATTATAAATTGGGAGCAAAATCTTGGAAATAGGCAAAGAAGCCGGGTACAACCGCGTGCCCGCCCCGCCTGCTAGTATAATGCCTTTCATACTTTTGCCTCCTCTTTTTCTTGTTTTTTAAACTGCATGGAATAGAGGGAATAATACGCTCCATGGAGCTTTAACAATTCCTCGTGCGTGCCTTGCTCGGCTATTTTTCCGTCGTTAATCACCACAATTTTGTCCGCGTTTTGAATGGTGCTTAAACGGTGGGCAATAACAATTACCGTACGGTTCTTCATCAGGTTATCCAACGCTTCCTGCACCACTTTTTCTGACTTGTTATCCAACGCGCTGGTGGCCTCGTCCAAAATAACAATAGGGGCGTTTTTAACAAACGCGCGGGCAATGGCCAAGCGCTGTTTTTGGCCTCCGGACAGCAAAATACCGCGCTCCCCTATCTGCGTATCCAGTTTTTGGGGCAGACCTTTTACAAACTCGTCCAAGCAGGAATTTTTAAGCGCTTGCCAAATGGTGTCTTCATCGGCGTGGCCGTTGCCCAAAAGTACATTTTCCCGTATGGTGCCGGAAAATAAAAAATTATCCTGAAACACCATGGCAATATGTTTGCGAAGGGATTTTTGGGATATGTTGCGTATGTCCGCCCCGTCAATTTTAATGGCGCCTTTTTTAATGTCATACAAACGGGGCAGAAGGGAGGAAATGGTCGTTTTTCCCCCGCCGGAATTGCCCACCAAAGCCACCGTGCTTCCCACCGGGATTTCCAAATTAATGTCATGCAATACTTCCCGTCCGGGGGTATAGCCAAAGTGAACATGCTCAAAAACAATATTTTTAGTTACTGCTGTCAACTCTTTGGATTGGGCGGCGTCCTGAATGGTAGGCCGTAAATCCAAAATATCAAAAATACGGTCAATAGCCAAGAAAGACTGCTGCATGGAAATATAATTATTCCCCACGGATTTAAGCGGCGTATACAACATCATTAACGCCGCAATAAAAGCCACAAAGTTACCGCTGGTAATGGTTCCGCTAACGATAAGATAGCTCCCATATCCGATAACAAAGGCAATCCCGATAGACATAATGATATGCATTAAAGGGGAAAGCCAGTTCGTCCCTTTCACCAGTTTCATCGCCAGGGCAAAACGCATATCGGTTAAATCTTTAAACCGGCCCTTAAACTCGTCTTCCAACGTAAAAGAACGAATGGTCTTATTGCCGGCGAATGTTTCATTATAAATGGTCATTACATAAGAAAGATTCCCCACGGTTTTAGTCATAATTTCTTTCATTTTTTTACGCACAACCGCCATAGGATACACAAAAAATATCAATACGGCAATGGCAATAAACGCTAATTGCCAGGAATTGTAAAACAAAACAAATATTAAAGAAAGGGAAGAAAACGTTTTGGATAAAAACTGTTTTAAATTGTCTATTAAACCGTTGGAGGCGGTTTCGGCATCGTTGGAATAGCGCATTAAAATAGTGCCGGAATTATTCCTGTCAAAATAAGAGGTATCCATAGACAGAAGTTTATCATACAGTTTGCGTTTAACCCCAATGGTGATTTTATTGGCAACCCAGGTATTAAAATAGTTGGAAGCGTAAATCAACACCCCCTGCACCACCGTAAAACCAACAATTAAAAAAGGAATCATGGAAGAGAAATGCGGCTGTTTGTCTACCATTACCTTATCCATAAACGGCTTTAAAAACATGGCCACAACCCCGTCCAGCGCCCCAACGGGCAGCGTTAACGCCACGCCTAGGCACGCCCTAAACCAATACGGCTTAATATAGGGCCACATCCGAAGAAAATTCTTAACCAATGCGTTTTGTGTAATAACTTTTTTAGTTTGTATGTTCATAAAATATATATCTTAAATTTTGTCCTTTAAAATATGGAAGCAGCGCGTATCCCAACGGGAGCGATTATTATTTAGCGATTGCCCCTCCAGAAGATATATTTTCCCAGGCAGCCGCTTGCTTTCCTTAGTTTACTAAGAGATGCTCCCCGTTAACGTTTTCTCTTTCTTCCTACGGAATAACACGTAAAATCCCATTCAGCCGCCTCTTTGGACGGAAGCATATTGCGCAAGTCAAAAATAACTTTTCTTTTCATTAATTTTTCCAATTTAGAAAAGTCCGGAGCGGAAAATTCCGGCCATTCCGTTAAAATAGCCAAAACATCAGCCCCTTTCACCGCGCTGTACATATCTTGGGCATAATGTATTTTATCCCCCACCAGGGCCTTTGCCGTATCCATGGCTTTTGGGTCATACGCCGTAATAGCAATATTTTTATTAATCAATTCCGAAATAATATCCATTGCAGGGCTTTGACGGCAGTCGTCCGTTCCGTTCTTAAACGCCAGCCCCCATACCCCCACCTTAGGGCGGGGAATATCTTTAACGGCCTGCCATATACGCTCCGCCATGTCTTTCTTCCGCTTTTTATTTCCGGAAATGGTGGTTTCAATCAGCTCCATACAAACGCCGTATTTCTGGGCCATACGCGCCATAGCCAACGTATCTTTGGGGAAGCAGCTTCCGCCAAACCCAATACCGGCATTTAAAAAGCGGTTGCCAATGCGCGTATCCAGCCCCATACCCTTAGCCACTTCCGCCACATCCGCCCCGGATGCTTCGCAAAAGTTGGCAATTTCATTAATATAATGAATCTTCATGGCTAAAAAAGCATTGGAAGCGTATTTGATGGTTTCACTGGACTTGCGGGAAACGATAAGCAGCGGTGTTTTTTCTTTAAACGGTTCATAAAGTTTATTAAGCAAGTTAATGGCCCGCTTGGAAGTGGTTCCCACAATAATCCGGTCCGGGTTGAAAAAATCCTGCAAGGCAAAACCTTCCCGCAAAAACTCCGGCAGGGAAACCACGTCAAAATCCGCTTTTGGGTTTTTAGAAGCAATAATTTTTTCTACCGCGTCCCCGGTACCCACCGGAACGGTGGATTTATTGGCCACTACGGTATAACCCGTCAAATAATCCGCCAATTCCTCCGCCGCGGCATAAATATAACGCAAATCCGCTTCCTGCGTTACCGGATCCGGGGGCGTTCCCACCGCTAAAATGACCAGATCCGCCTCATGTACCGCCTCTTTCATGGAGGTGGTGAAATGCAAACGGCCTTTTTGCGTATTGGCTTTAAATAAATCTTCCAAGCCATTTTCATAAAGGGTTAATTGCCCTTTTTTCAAGGCGGCAATTTTCGCTTTGTTATTATCCACACATACCACGTTATGCCCCAGCTCGGCAAAGCCGACGCCGCTGGGCAACCCTACATAGCCCGTACCTATAATTGCTATTTTCATTGTTTAGTTTTCCTTGTGCTTAAGACAAAATTTTCTATTAAATAGAGTATAGTATCTTTTATTTCTTTACGCTGGATATTTTATATTTTCCCCATCGGCTATCCAATACGCCTAAATGAGAGTTCCCTGTAATTTCCTTATAAATACTGAACAAACTCACACGATTTGCTGAAAATAAGGAATTGAGACTTTAACGCACTGCGCTGCTGCGTGGCAAAAACAATGCCCTGGGCCGTTAATTTGGCTTTAGTTTGGGCAATGGTGTTTTGTTCGCCCGGGCGTTCCGCGTCATCAAAAATAATGATGAAATCTTCCGCCAGGTTGTGCGGAATTAAATCCACCACGTTGGAACGCGGAAAATTCTTTCCGCCGCCCACAGGTCCGTCCACAATAATTAAATTGTATTTTGTGCCGCCGCAAACGCCAGAGATGTTTTTATATTTATCGTTTGGTTTCCCGTCATAATCAAAATACTCCAAGTCCAAGTGATGCACTTTTATATTGCCGGATTTGGGCAGTTCCGGCGTGTAAATATCAATCCAATCTTGGTTATGTTCGCACACATCCAGCGTGGCGGAAGGGTTTTTATAGGCAATATATTGGGTAGTCAGGCGCGTGGTTTGCCCCAAGCCCATTTCCAAAATATGCTGAGGCGATACTTTATCCAAAATACGGAACAAAGTATAAATAAAGCTATAATTGGCGGCCCAGCCATACAAGGCAAAGCTTCTGTCCTTCAACCAAGGGCTGTGTTTGGTACTGTCATGCAACAGGTCCGCAAAGTTGAGTTCCCGGTATTGCTGCAAACTTTTATCTTGGATTGTACGCAGTTGTTTTTTAATGTCTTCTTGTTCGGTTTTGTGATTTTTTTGCAAGGTTTCTAACGAACCGACAATGTGCCCCGCCTGGGAAGAGGCTTCTTGCTGCTGTTGCCGCAACGAACCGGATACGGCGTTTAATAATCGCGCCTGCTCCTGGGAAGCCCCCGTTATTTGAGACACTAAACGCTCCGCCGTCTGCTGCAACTGCTCCGGATTCACCACATTTAAGCCCTTTAGATGTTGCAATGCAGACTGGCCGGATACCAACAACTCCCGCATGCCGGCTAATTGCTTTTCCTGCATTTGCGCGGCTGACTGCATTTGTTGGGCCAGTTTATCGGCCGATTGCTGCACATGCTCCGTCTTGGCTACGTCCACCCCTTTTAAATACTGAAGAGTAGCCTGGCCGGATAGCAACAACTCCTGCATACCGGCTAATTGCTTTTCTTGTATTTGCGCGGCTGACTGCATTTGCTGGGCCAGTTTATCGGCCGCCTGCTGAAGTTGTTTGGTTTTGGCAACATCTAAGTTTCTTAAATATCTCAGATCAGTTTGTGTATCAGCAATGAACTTAGAAAGCAAATGCCGTATTTCTTGATGATGCTTCTTTTGCCTTTTAATTTCTACGGACACAATAGCCGCCAGACGGTTTACTTTACGTTCCGTTACCAGCTGGGATAAAAGCGTTTCCTGCGCGTTTTCGAGTTGTTTGTTTAAAGTGGGAAACGTCTCATACGTTTGTTTAAGCCAAAGCTTGGCTTGTTGCAGTTCCCGATTGACAGCATTTATCTGTTGAGATAAGGCCGTATTTTGTTGTTCCAGCTTGTCATTGCGGCGCGCTGCCGTATGTACAGCTTGCAGAATGGCTTGCTGGTTTTGTTGCAAAACTTGCAATATTTCCTGTTGCCTGTTTTTAAACTCCAGCTTTAGGCCTAATACATACACTGTTGTTTTTGCACCTGTTTGGGTAATGCTAAACAAACGGGAAGGCTTTTTAGGCGCCGGTTTTACAAACATGGAACAAGATTTAAGAAGTGAAGAGATATTTTTTTTAATATATTCATTGTTTGAAAATAATTTGAATATAGTGTCTTTTAACTCTTCTCTTGAATATTTGTGCGGTTGTTGTTCAATTTCCACAAGCACCGTCTGCCCGTCTTTTACAGGCATTTCATAACGGAAGGGCTTATCGTGCCAGACTTCAATAGGAGCAGACGAGATCTCTTTGCCGTCAATTTTGATAGATTTATAATCAACCCAAAGAGGAACAATAGCCTTTTTATAACATTTATATTGTCCTCTAAAGGAGAGTGTAAGAATTCCATTCTGAATGGCTTTAATTTCGATTTGTAAATTCCTTTTATGCGATTCAACGACTTGTCCTTTCCCTTGTGCATTTGAAAACCAAGATGGTTTAGAAAGCTGTCCTGCTGATTTGATTTCTACCTCATTATTTTCATTTCCGACATTTTTAATATCCACACGCATAGCAGACAATTGAGCAATTACTTGAGGATTAGGATATTTCACTTTTTGAGATTCAAGATAAATTTTTTTGCACAAATAATATGGGAAGAGTATATAAGGTTTGAGTTGGCTTCTTCTGGGTAATTTATAATACTCTCCCGTTTCTATATTATAAGCCAATTCCGGTAATTTAATCATATTACCTAATTTTAAATCTTCTTTTTCAGGATTAAATAAGCCAATGCCGCTCATGGAGGTGAAAGTCATCTCTCCAAAATAGATATGGTCATTAATTAAATAAAAATCTACCCGAACCAAAGAAAATTCTTTAGACAAAATTTCTGCAAAATGAATCATATCCGCCAATTTTTGCGGTTTTTCAACTGGGGTTTCCAAACGCGGCCACTTGACGGTGATATTTAATTCATTCCAATTGCGGTCATAAATTTTTCTTTTATGATTGGGTGTTCCGCTGTAGACATCCAACCAGATTTGTTTCACATCTCCATAACTGCAGAAGAAACGATAATCATACAGAGCCGAGGCCATTTCTTCTATATATTTTTCAATAATGATTTTGGGTACGATATTTCTATAATGCAGTTCAAATCCCCATAACGTAGAATAATCGGTAGCCATCCATTTGTCAATTTTTTCTTTGGCTTCAGCTAAATTAAGTTGGCTTTTGTCTTTAACAATAATATTCCAACCTGAACCATGGTTGCATTTTATGACAAACTGATTGGGTAATTTATCAAAGTCAATATCGTCAAATTTATCATATACCCCAATTAGAGGAATCAGATATTGCTCACCAATTTTTTCTTTAATCCACTCCCGCACGAGGTATTTATCCGCCAGACGCGTTTTAAGCGGCGTAGAGTCATATAGTTTAAGCCATTGGATTTTTTCGTTGAACGTACGAGGATGATCCAAGTTAAGATATCTCCCGGTCATATTTAAAAACCAAGACTGTAGTTGTTTTGCATCATTTCGTTTTTGTTCGCGTTTATAATTCAATTTGCAGTATTTCTTCCATTCTAAAGTGTATTTATCATCATTAAAATTCCATGGCTTACGGTTGGAAGAGTAATGCACAATATTGGGATTTTTCGAAGCCATCTTATAAGCTTCCCTACAATAAAGAGGCACGGGAACCCCAGAGATTTCAAATGCCCATTGATAATTCCATTTGGCATCTAAATATAAAACGTTATCCTTACATATAATATTCAACAGATCTTGATCCGGGAATTTTAAATTCTGTTTTACTTTTAAAAGATCTAAACACTTCTGTTTCAAATGCAGTTCATTGAATTTTTTATTATTTATTATTAGAACCCCTGAATTAAAATATTTTTCCACACTTACATCTAATATATCTTTGATATATTTCTGAGATTGAAAAACAGGATTAATCACAGCGCCTACGACATAATTGCTAATATCAATCTCATACAATTTACTTATATCGTTTCTTACGAGGATATCACAGTCTAAATATATTACTTTATCAAATTGTTTTAGTAACTCCGGAATTAATATACGATAATACATTTCTTTAGAATAATGGGCTGTGGTATATAAAACGTTAGAGCTGATCATTTGAGCAAGATTCAACTTAATAGTCTCTATACTTACATTGGGGGTTGCCAAATTTTCAAGCATGGAAATATCCGCAATATCTAGTTCCGTATGCAAAACAAATATTGCATATTTTTTATGCTTGTCCGCTTTATCAATGAGACTTTTGATAGCAACAGAACAAGGAATACTATAGTTTTTATTTGTAGCATATACAATAGGTATAATTTTTTGCTGCATGTTTCCTGTTAACACAGATTCCACTTCTTTCTGTTCAGTAGCACCTAGATAATTTAAAAAATTATACTTTTCCAAATCAGATTGATATAGCGATTGCAACATATTGATAAATAAGGATTTATCTTTAGGAGAGATTCTATTGTTATAAAAATACATTAATGACCAGTGTCTTCTCCTGAAATAGATATCCTGTGTTAATTCCCACACCTCAGGATGTTTTCTTAAATGTTCTCCTATAAACGCATATTCATCCAACATAATATTGGGTTTAGCGTAAGAATTCATGGAAGAATTAGTATTATCTTGACGATACATATAAAAAGCAACTGGCAGGAAATAGATCCGTGAAGCATAAAATGTGGTTAATGCCCAAAAACCAATATCTTGGTGTGAAGCACCCGGTGTTTCATTGAATACAATCTGATATCGCCTGAGAAAGGATGTTTTAAATAATCCTGTTGGATTTACCGTAAAACCTAAAATATTTTTATCTTTTGCCATCGATAATACTTTTTCATAGAAATTCTTAGGCATAATTGATATATATTTCTCACTGGTATTGGAAAAAGCAATATAATCTGATTTGATAACATCTAAATCTAATTCTTTAGCTTTTTTATACAAAGTTTCATACATTTCCGGTTTAATAAAATCATCCGGCTCTACAATCCCTATATATTCCCCAGTAGCCAACTCCATACCGCAGTTCATGGCGTGCCCATAGCCTGCGTTTGGTTTATCTATACATTTAATTCGTTTATCTTTGGCTGTATATTCTTTTATAATTTGTAAAGAATTATCTGTAGAGCCGTCATTTACACAAATAATTTCAATATCCTTTAAGGTCTGATTGATAATGCTATTAAGAGCATGTTTTAAATATTTTTCGGCATTATATATAGGCAAAATAACGGAAACTTTTGCAGGGTTCAGCGTTTTAAAATACTGCAATTTAGCCATTTGGAGGCAAATAGCCATTATTTCCTTTTTAACGTCTAATATTCGCTTTGTATCATATAGAGATATAGTCGCCTTATATTCTTTCTTTATTCTCATTAAAGTTAAATCAAATAATTTTGTTAAAGCATACTCCTTAGCGATTAATAAATCATCGCGTAATCCACTTAACAAGTGAAATACTTTTTCCTCAGTCCAGTTAATTGCTTTATGCGCCCAACGATAGGCATATACATATTGATGCAGAGCATAGAACTTTCCTGCTTTTGTAAAAGCTTCTACCATGAAAGGAGGATCCTGAAAACGCCGATAATTGGGAAAATCTATTTGGTTCTTTACAATAAATTTTCTGTTGTATATATAACGTTGGAAACCATAATCATATTGAAAATCTTTATAGCTGTACAGTTGATCTTTAGGGAAAAACTCTAAAGGCTCTTTTTTCTCTATTTTTTTCTTTCTTTTTTCATCGTAAACTATTAATGATCCCCCACATATATTTACGTTATGGGCTATAGCTGCGTCATACATCGTGGCTAAAACCGATAAATCTGGGTAAAAATCATCGGGGTCCATAAAAGCGATAAATTCTCCTTTAGCATTTTGTATCCCCTCATTTCTAGAAAATCCCACGCCTTTATTTTCACGGCTGATAACGGTTATGCGTTTATCTTTGGCCGCATATTCTTTTAATATTTCCAAGGAATTGTCCGTAGAACCGTCATCCACGCAGATGATTTCTATCTCTTTTAAAGTTTGGTTGATTACGCTGTCTAAACATTCGCGCAGGTATTCAGCCACATTATAAACAGGAATAATTACGCTTACTTTGGGTGTATAACTGACATTATTTTGCACCACCACATTAGCCGCCTGGCCCGCGGTTTGGACCGGCTGAGGCTGGAGTTTAGCTTTAGCCTTTTTGGTTCTGTTTACAATCGTTTTAGTGTTTTTTATTCCATGTTTATTTTTATTTTTTTTCATATGCGGTTTTATCTCTTATTTTTGATTATATTGAAGGTTTCAAATGCGTTGGCAATGGTGCGGTTCATGTCATAATAGCGGTAGGCCCCCAAGCGCCCAATAAAATAGGTGTTTGGCATTTTTTGGGCGTCAGCGGCATAACGGTTATAAATAGCCTGATTTGCCTCATTTAAAATGGGGTAAATGCGGTCATTTTTTCCCACTTCAAAATTTTCCGGATATTCAAAAGACAGGGTGGTTTTATCCGATTTTTCATTCAGAAAATATTTATATTCGGCGATACGTGTAAAATCATAATTTTCCGGATAATTTACCACCGGCGCATTCTGGAATTTATCCGTATCAAAAGTTTCAATTTTAATATCCAAACTTCTGTAAGGCAGCTTGCCGTATTTGTAGCCGAAAAATTCCTCTATAGGCCCGGTATATATCAAACGTTCCCAAGCAACCGTTTCTTTTATATTTAAGAAATCCGTTTCCAGCTTTACTTCAATCAATGGATGATTCAGCATGTTTTCAAACATTTTAGTATACCCTAGCCGCGGTATGGCTTGGTATTTCTCCTGAAAATAGCGGTCATCACGGCTGATATACACTGGAACCGACCCCGTTACGGACGGATCTAATTGTTCCGGGGTGTAATCCCATTGTTTTAACGTATATCCTAAAAAAACCTTGTTATAAATATATTCAGCCAAGAATTGTAAATCTTTATCTTCCGTACGGCGCAGCTCCAAAATGGGAATCTTTTTATTAAACCCAAACGTTTGGATGAGCTTATTTTCCAATGTATTAGCCAACTGTGTTGGAAACACCTTGCGCAAAGAATTAAGGTTAAAAGGAATTGGTATTTCTATCCCATCCACCACCCCCAACACTTTATGCATAAAAGGATACCATTGCGTATATTGAGATAAAAACTGCCATATTTCTTTAGAATTGGTTCTAAAAATATGGGGGCCATATTTATGCACGGTAATGCCATATTCGTTTTTATAATCGTAACAAGTACCCGCCAAATGATTTTTTCTATCTACAACAAGCACCGTTTCATTAAGCTCATTAGCCAATTTATTAGCCATTACAGCCCCTGCCAAACCGCAACCAACTACTATATTTTTATATTTTTTCATTGTGTTATCTCTTTCTTTCAAAAAATTTTACGGTTTCCTGTATGCCGCACGCAAAATTGGTTTTGTTCTCAAAACCCAATAACTGTTTTGCTTTTTGGTTGGATAAAATACTTTTGTAAATATCCCCCAGGCGCGAAGCGCTATGCACTACGCTCCCCGTATATCCCGCCGCCGCAGATATAATGGTGCGGGCTACCTGATTAATGGTAATTTCAGTTTGGGAAGATATATTGATCGTTTCCCCAGAAACCTCAGAAAGCACCGCCTTGCAATTAGCGTCCGCCACATCTTGTACGTATACAAAATCTCTTGTTTGATTTCCGTCCCCATGGATGTAAATAGGTTTATTGTGGGAAATCGCGTCGGTAAAAATGGCTATCACGCCGGCTTCGCCCGTGCTGTCTTGCCGGGGGCCGTATACGTTAGCATAACGGAAAATAATATACTTTAAGCCGGACCATTTCACGTACTCTTCCATCGTATGCTTAGAAATAGCGTAAGGGGAAAGACAGCAAGTAGGGTGCCGCTCATCCACCGGGAAGTACTGCGGGTTAGCGTATAACGCGGCGGAAGACGATACCACCAGCTTTTGGATTTGGTATTTTTTAGCCAGCTCAATCACCCGGATAGACGCTAGTATATTGTTTTGGGCGTCTTCCTCCGGGTTTTGGTTAGAAAAAGAAACCGACGGCTGCGCCGCCAAATGGATGATTTTATCAATAGCATTTTCTTTAAAAACAGACTCAAAAGAAAAATCATTTATATCCATCTGATAGTATCGTGCCTTTGGGTTGGGATAAAGAGGCGCCTTTTTGTCTACCACCACCACCTCAAGACCCAAAGAAATTAAGCTATCCACCGTATGCGAGCCAATAAATCCGCTTCCGCCTGTTACCAATACTTTCATTTATTTATCCTTGTATACGTCTTTTTGTTAAAATTTTCGCGCAAATATACGCCGTTTGATAGGGGCCTTCCCATACAAAAGAAGGAATTTTTTCCCTAACAGATTTAAATAAAGCCACCCTGCCTTTAAAGCCCACCTGTCTTAAGTAATACTGTATATTGGTTTTAAGCCGCTCCTGAACGATATGCCGCTGGCTTTCGCTTAATGGATAGCTAAGCATTTGAGCATATATGCCGGGCAGTTCTTGGCAGTCCCGCAGGGAAAGCGGCCGGCGGCAGGCGCTTCCTTCCTGCACGCGGTAATAATAATACGCCTCATCCGTCCAGCCAATCCGCCGGGCCAACAAAACGGCCGGAATAGAAAATGCTAAATCTTGCGAATGTTTGCTGTTGGCATTTTTAATTTGATATTCTTGAACAAAATTCCTCAAAAACAGTTTAGACCACACATGCGCCGCTGTAAATACCAGCTGTTTTTTAAATCGTTCCGTGTCTTCAAATACCGGGGTGGACACGGCTTGTTCCTGCGTCCCCCTTATTTCTTTCCTGCATACCGCACAGCAAACTTCGGCATTTTGCTCTTTGGCTTTATCATACAATTTTTCAAAATAATCTTTATCCACCCAATCGTCCGCATCCACAAAGCCCAAGTACTCCCCTTGCGCCGCCGCTATGCCCGCGTTGCGCGCCGCGCCGGAGCCCTGATTGGCTTGATTAATCAGCCTAAAACGTTTATCAGACTGGGCAAAATGATTAATAAGCGTTAAACTCTCATCGGTGGAACCGTCATTTACACATATAATTTCTATATCAGGCAACGTCTGGTTTTGCAAGCTTTGCAAACATGGTTTCAAATAAGCTTGCTGATTATAAACCGGAACAATAACGGATACTTTGCTTGCCCTCATATTCCCAAAACCTATCTTCCTTGGCGCAGTTGTTCCACTTCCGCTTCTAAACGCTCCACCTCTTGCTGCAATTCAATGGGATATAACAGAATTTGCCTGATTTTTTCTTTAAAACTGGCAGAACGTCCGCGGCGTTTTGTTTTTTTGCCTTTAATTTCCGCGTATCTGTCCTCAAACTGGCCATACCTTTCCCAATGCAAAAGAGGATTCATATTGGCTTGGGCTACGTCCGGGTACATTTCCAAATATTGTCTCCCGTCAAAATACGGGGTGCAAGGGCGGTTTTCCTTCCAGCCGTGTATTAAATAATGCATAATGGGGTCTTCCCCCGCCGCCTTTACATCGGGATTGTGCTCCAAATACCACTGCGCGTCAAACAAGGGGGAGCGGGCTATGGCTTTATAATCCTTTGTCTTTTTATAACCGTATTTAAGGCGTTTTTCGGCATATTTCTCTTTAGAAATAAGGCGCAGCCCCCGTAATAATTTATACGCATAATATTTAAACATACAGAAACCTCTTTTAATTTACTTTTTTGTAATATACTGGAATTTTACATATTTTGATAATCTGGTGGCGGGAACGGGTAATATTGTTGCTGTAAAAAAAGTTAATCACCCGTTGAAACTTAGCTATGCTTTCAAACCACCTGTTTTTATCAAAGCCTTCCACTTTATAACCTTGCGCGGCAACTATACAGCCTAACACCCGCTCAAAAACATGGGCCAGCGTACCATCCTGCGCGGAAACATCCGTCACCGGAAAGTCCCCCATTGTAAAACATCGTTTTATAGGCTCCAACAAGCTGGCGCGCGTTAAAAACATCGTTCCCGCGGCAAACGTAATTTTCTCCGGCGTTGGGAGGCCCATTTTATCCATTACCGGATTAATTTGCTCTCTTAAATACTCCGAACACCCCGGCTCAGACGTGATTAAATACCGGGAAGACAACATGCCCAATTGGGGCCGCTGTTCAAAAGCGGCCGCATTACGGCGCCATATTTCTTGCGTCCCCAGCAAAGCGTCAAACAAAAGCTGTACCCAACGTTTTTTAGTGATATACCGGCCGTTAATCCAGGTTTTTTGCAGGCCGGACTTGCTTTTGGTATGTATTTTTAACACCAAATCATATTGAGATAAATCTACCCTATGCAAAAAATCCACAAACGGGCCGATGTCATATCCCCGGTTTTCCGTACGCCAAATAACAGCCTGCGGCTGGAACTTTCTTATTTCTTTCACTAAAGAAGCGTTCTCTTGCGTAAGCGTTACATACAAATGGTATGGATGGGCCCCCATATTTTGTAAATACCGCTGTATTTCGGGCCACCGGTTTGTATAATGCAAATGTAAATGTATGGCTGTTGGCTTCATTTTTTCAAATACCACGCTACCGTTTTGCGTATGCCTGATTCAAAATTCTCCTGCGCTTTCCACCCCAGTTCCGTTTCCAGTTTAGCCGCGTCTATGGCATAGCGGCGGTCATGCCCGGCCCGGTCTTTCACAAAAGTCACCAGCTCTTTGTAAGATTGGCCTTTTTTAGAAGGGGCCAACTCATCTAGCAAACCGCACACCGTATCCGCTATTTGCAAATTATTGCGTTCGTTGCGGCCGCCTATATTATATGTCTCCCCCGCGCGGCCTTTCTGCCACACAAGCGCCACGGCTTTGCAATGATCTGACACATACAGCCAGTCCCGCACGTTTTTACCGTCCCCATAGATAGGGATAGGCTGCCCGGCCAGGGCGTTGCGGATAATGGTGGGGATTAATTTTTCCGCATGTTGTTTAGGCCCGTAATTGTTGGAACAATTACTGATGGTTATATTCATGCCATACGTATGATAATAGGCGCGGGCCAAAAAATCGCTGGAGGCTTTAGAGGCGGAATACGGGGAATTAGGCGCATAAGGGGTATTTTCCGAAAATAAACCCGTCTCCCCTAAAGAGCCGTATACCTCATCCGTGGAAACATGATGGAAGCGGCATCCCTCATACCCGGGTTTTGCCTGGCCGGGGGAACTCATCCAATGTTTGCGGGCGGCTTCCAGCAGGGTGAAAGTTCCCTCTATGTTCGTCTTAATAAACGGCAATGGCCCGGCGATGGAATTATCCACGTGGGATTCCGCCGCAAAATGAAAAACGCCGCCAATATCGTATTGGGCAAACAGGCCGTTTACCAACCCCGCGTCGCAAATATCCCCATGAACAAAAGTATAACGGGGATTTTTTTCACTTTCTTTTAAATTGTCCAAATTCCCGGCATAAGTCAGCTTATCTAAGTTGATCAGGTGGTACTGTGGAAAAACATTTAAAAAATAAGAAATAAAATTAGAACCAATAAATCCGGCTCCGCCGGTCACTAAAATATATTTTGCAGGCATTTAAAGCCCCTCTATATCCGTTTAAAAGACATCATTTATATATAGTAATTCAACCACAATATTTCTATAACCATACCAAATATATATTATCGCATAAAGCAAGGGGGTTTGCAATCGTGCATTTCAGCCTCAGCGCCTTAAGAACAAACAAAAAAATTTTGAATAATTAAGGCTTTTCTTTGGTTGTTAATAAAATCAAAATTTGCCATAATGTATAGAAAGTATCTCAGTAGGGTTGGCCTTTGGTAAGTAACGGGAGATGAGATTACATGCCACAAATCAGCGTACTGGTACCTGTATACAATGCCGAACGATTTTTATCCGCTTGCCTAGACAGCATCTTAACGCAAACTTATAAAGATTTTGAGCTTATTTGTGTAGACGACGCTTCTACCGACAGCAGTTTACAAATTCTTCAAACATACGCCCAGCGGGACCCGCGCGTGCGCATTATCACGCAGTCCGTTAACCAGGGGGTGGCCCAAACCCGCAACATCTTGTTAAGCAGCGCCACAGGCAAATACATCGCTTTTGTGGACGCCGATGACATTATTCTACCCGCTTATTTGGAAACATTGTATAAAACGGCGCAAGAAAACGACGCGGACCTTGTACGCTGCCTGTTTTTATGTGAAAACATAAAAACCGGCAACAGAACCCCCTGTGAGAAAAAGTTTAAAGGGTTTTTAAGAGACGTCCCTGCCCCCACCCGCAAGGCCCACCTGCAAGCCGCCATAGACGACACCCAGGTATGGCTAAAATTAATTAAAAATTCACTGATACAAGAAAATAAGCTTTCTTTTCGCCCGCATTCCATTGCGGAAGATTTCCCTTTTGAAATTCTTCTTTATCAATATGCCGCTAAAATTGCCTTTGTTCCAGAGCATTTATACGTTTACCGTATGGGGAACAACCTTTCTTTATCAGCCAATCCCGCCCCCCGTGCATACAGCACGTTAGGCAATATGATTTTTCTGTGTCAGGACTTGCCCCACCGCCAATTAGCGGAACCGTTATTTTATAACCGTATTGTCAACCTGACTTTAAAAGCGGTAAAAAGAATGCGCAAATATTCTTTTCCCCCTTCGTATGAAACCGGGAAACTGTGCCGGCGGGCTTTTGAAACCATTCAAAAAAACATTTCTTACTGCAGCCCGATAAAAAGAAAAAAGGTAAAAATGATTTGCCGTTTTTCTAAATTTATCAAAGACGAAAATTTACCCTATTATGCGCTCTATTTTACCAACTGGTTTAAATAAAACCATAAAATAGCGCTGTATAAGGAGAAAGCATGAAAGGCATTATTTTAGCGGGAGGAACCGGCAGCCGTTTATATCCAGCCACATTTGCCGTTTCCAAACAGCTTATTCCCGTTTATGATAAACCCATGATTTTTTATCCGCTGTCCGTATTAATGCTGGCCGGCATACGCGATATTTTACTTATATCCACTCCCAAGGACCTTCCCCTCTATAAAGCCCTCTTAGGCACCGGGGAAGATTACGGCATACGTCTATCTTACGCGGAACAACCCAAGCCGGAAGGGCTGGCCCAAGCTTTTATTTTAGGGGAGAAATTCATCGCAAAAGACAATGTATGCCTTATTTTAGGGGATAATATTTTTTATGGGCGGGACTTAAAAAAATTACTCACCGAAGCGGCCTCCCAACCCAGCGGAGCGACCGTGTTTGCTTATCACGTTAAAAACCCTTCCGCTTACGGCATCGTGCAAGTAGATAAAAACAACCAAGCCGTCTCCATAGAAGAAAAACCGTTACAACCCAAATCAAATTGGGCGGTAACCGGGCTTTATTTTTATGACAACCGGGTGGTGGACATTGCCAAAAATTTAACTCCTTCTCCCCGCGGGGAATTAGAAATTACAGACGTCAACGACTGGTATTTAAAACACGGGGAACTGTCCGTACAATTAATGGGGCGCGGCATGGCCTGGCTGGATACGGGCACCCATGCCGATTTAATCAAAGCCTCCATATTCATTGAAGCGTTAGAAAACCGCCAGGGGCTAAAAATCGCCTGTTTGGAAGGAATCGCTTACAGAAACGGCTGGATAGACGCCAAACACCTGGCCCGCCGCGCCCAACTGATGAAAAACACGGAATACGGCGCTTACCTATCCAATATACCCGAGGACGAAAAAAATGGATTTTTCTAATACCCCTATTGCCGGGCTTTTGATTTTAACCCCTGCGGTTTTTACGGATAACCGGGGATATTTTTTTGAATCGTACAATAAACGCACTTGCGAAGAGATAGGTCTCCAAGCCGATTTTGTACAGGATAATGAATCTTTTTCCGCTCAAAATACATTACGCGGGCTGCATTTTCAAAAACCTCCGTTTGCGCAGGCCAAGTTGGTGCGCGTATTGGAAGGAGCCGTTTGGGACGTAGCCGTGGATTTACGCCGCAGCAGCCCCACCTTTGGCCAGTGGTTTGGGGTGGAACTCAGCGCCGAGAACAAAAAACAATTTTTTATTCCGCGCGGTTTCGCCCACGGGTTTAGCGTATTAACGCCTGCGGCAAAATTCGCTTATAAATGCGATAACTTTTACAACAAAGCGGCCGAGGGCTCCATCCGTTTTGATGACCCGGAACTGAATATAGACTGGAAAATCAGCCCATCTAAAGCCGTTTTATCAGCCAAAGATTTAAAAAGCGGCTCCTTTGCCGCCTATAAGGAAAACCCATGCTTTTAATCACCGGCGCTAACGGGCAATTAGGGCGCTGCCTGCGGGACATTCTGCCGCGGGGGGAGGCCCTGTATACGGACGCGGCTGACTTGGATATTACCCAGGAAGCCGCCGTTTTGTCTTACGGACAGGATAAATCCTTCAGCGCCATTATCAACTGCGCCGCTTATACCAACGTAGACCAGGCGGAAGCCGAACCGGAACCCGCCCGCCGAATCAACGCTTGCGGGCCGGCCAATTTGGCCAAGCTGGCCGCGGCCCAAAATATTCCGCTTATTCATCTATCTACCGATTACGTGTTTGACGGCTCCGTCAACACGCCGCTAAGCGAAACCGCCCCCACCCGCCCTTTAAACGTATACGGCAAAACCAAACAGGAAGGGGAACAAGCCGTTTTGCAATACGCCCGCACCGCCGTTGTTTTGCGCACGGCGTGGCTGTACAGCCCGTACGGAAAAAATTTTGTAAAAACAATACTTAAGCTGGGGAAGGAAAGGCCGGAAATTAACGTGGTGTTTGACCAAATAGGCACCCCCACCTATGCCGGGCACTTGGCGCAGGCCATTATAGAGATTCTGCCTCAAATAAAAGCCGGCAGCAAAGAAATTTATCACTTTACGGACGATGGAGTCTGCTCCTGGTATGATTTGGCTTGGTACGTATTGAAAAAAGCCGACATTTCGTGCTGCGTGCGCCCGGTTTTGTCCTCCCAGTACCCCACTAAGGCCGCGCGTCCGGCTTTTTGCGTCTTAAATAAAAGCAAAATAACCCAAACATTTGGCCTGTCTTTAAAACATTGGACACAAGGGGTAGAAAGCTGTTTAAACAAACTAACAGAATAAACAACGCCATAAACGGAAAAGTACTATGCTTTTTTATCTAAAATTCAAAAGGGAACTGCTCCGCTTATTCAAACCCCTGCTGCCGGCGGAGTTTTTTACCCGGCAAATGCGGCAGGCCACACAGCAGGCCGCCCAATGGGAAGCCCGCCCCACTGGCCGCTGCCAGGCGCAGGGGCTTTTTATCGCCCCCCAATTCGCCCCCGCCCCGCGGCCGATAGACATTTTAATCCCGGTATATAACGGGTATTCCTATATAACCCCTTGTTTGCAAAGCATCCTGCAGCATACCGATTTGCCTTTTCACATTTATCTGGCTGATGACGGCAGCCCAGACCCGCAAGTGGCAACGCTTTTACAAGCGTGGAAAGAAAAATTCCCCGAAAAAATAACCCTTTTTATTAATCAACAAAACAAAGGTTTTTCCAAAACGGCCAATCAATTGATATCCGCCTCCCAAAACGATTTTGTCCTTTTAAACATGGATACCGAGGTTCCCCCCGCTTGGGCCTCCCGCTTGTTTTACCCTATATTTACGAATGATAAAGTGGCCTCCTGCGGCCCGTGGACCAATTCCGGCAGTTCCCAAAATTTCTTTTTTGCCCACCAAGAAACCACGCTGGACGTCCCCTTGGCGGATATGGATAAGGCCGTGCGGGACTTCTCGCCCGATTTGCCCATTTACCTGCCGGCCACCGCGGGTTTTTGTATGGCGGTAAGCCGCCAAGCGCTAAAACAAATCGGCCCCTTAGACGAGGTTTACGGCCGCGGCTACTATGAAGAGACGGACTGGTGCTTCCGCGCCGCCAAAGCCGGCTTTGCGCACCGTTTAAGCGCCAATGTATTTGTATATCACAAAGGAAAAATCAGCTTTGGGCAGGAAAATTACAACCAGTTAATGAAACAAAACAGAAAAATCTTTTTAAAACGCTACCCTTTTGGGGAAAAAGCCATCCGCACCTGCCGCAAAAACCCACTGTTTCAGTTAATCAGTTTTGTGGTGCTGGGCAGATATTTGGCGTTAAAATACCCCGGGTTCCCCAAAAACGTCCCTAACGGGCCCAAAGCCCGGCAGGAAAAGGACTGTTACACCATTTCTTTGCAGGCGTTTTCCGCCAGCGTATACCAAAAACAAAATCCTTTTCCGTTTTTTACAAATTACAAAAAATAAGCGGTTTTCCTACGGGGACTGCGGTTGGTTTTCGCCCTGCCTTTTAGAGCTGGCAAATGTAAAATTTTACCCCAAATACGGCCCCGGCCTTATGCGGGGGCGCTGGCAATAAAGCATTATCTTTATTTTTTTCCCCCCGCTAAAAATGCCGCCAGCGTATACAGTGGGCGGATATCCAAACACGCCGCGGCGCGGCAACCAGTGGCGTTTTCTTAAAAAAGAAACGGGAAAAGCAAAAACCAGTTTTCCGCTTTTCCCGTTAGAAGATAAAAATTATTGTTATTTGCTGCGCAAAATGTAATAGGAAGCCAAATCCCCGGTAATGGGTTGTTTGTCCGCATCCAGCATAGAGGCGGTACCCTCGCCCAGGTGGAAATAGCGCACATCATTATCTTGCGTGGTTAACGTCAGTAAATCCTGCTGTATGGTAAACGTACCCGTTTGCGTAAAGGAAGTATCTCTTTCTAAATATTCTTCCTGCAGCTGAAAGGTCCCGTTGGTATACAAAGTAAGCGTAGTTTTAATGCCGGGGCAGTCCGCCGCGGGCAAAACACCCTCGTATACTACTTGAATGGGAGCCGTTTCCCCCGTTTCCTGCGGGTTGCCTGCGGGCTGGGTTTGCTGGGGCTGCGCTTGCGGCTCCAATAGTCCGTCCTGCGCTTCTTGATCCAACGTGCCAAACCACACCAAACCGCCGGCTAATAAAATCACCAGTACTACCCAAATCATTTTTTTCATAAAATCTCCTTGTTCCATCTTTTTTATTATTCTAACAAAAACAGTTAAGCGGCCGGAACAGCAAACACGGTGCGTTTAAGCACTTTAATATAAAGGACGGTTCCCGCCACAAGGGCCAACAACAAACAAGCGGCCGTAACGTTTAGGCCCGCCGCCTGCAAAAAAGCCCCCTCCAGCCAGGAAACCGCCATTAACGCCGCCCAGGAAACCAGCGTCACCAAACTGCCTATGGTGGTGCGGTCCTTAGAAGCATCAAACACCTTGGGTATAAACAGCAGCAACAGCATATTATATACGCGGTCCGTCATGGCAAACAGACCGATAAACGCAATGGCCCACCACAAAGGCAATACCCCCCACGCAAACGCGCCAAACGCCGCGGCGTTGCCCGCCACAGACAGATAAAATAATTTTTTAGGGCCTATCCTTAACAAAAACGGCACCACAAAATTTATCAGCGTTTCACAAACGCCAATAGCCATAAGCGGGCGGGCAATTTCCAATGTATCTAAATGATAATGCCCGATAAACCACAGCCCCAGCATAGAGTAAAACCCAAAATAACACAGCCGGTTAACAAACATGGCGGCAAAAAAGGTTTTCAGGCGCGGGGTACCCCAGGCCAAGCGGTAACGCGCCAAAACAGCTTTTGGCGTAAAAGGAACTTTCTGCCCCGCGTCCTGGGGGGCCGCCCATAAAAAAGCCAAACAAAAAACAGCCGTCAATAAACCTAAAACGGCAAAGGACCAACGCCAGCTGATGTATTTCCCGCCGTACATCACCAGCGGCACCCCGGCCGCCACCGCCATGGGGCGCGCCGCCGTAAGAACGGTAATCATGGGGGTGTAAAAACGGCGGTCTATGCTTTCGTAGGCAAGCCACCACAAAATGGTGCTGAAAATACCCGCCCCCAACCCAAACACAAAACGCACCACCAAAGACCAGGCAAATACAGGGGTAGCCACAAACGCCCATACACCGCCCGCCATCATAAGCAGGCTGATCCATACCGCCCGGCTTACCCGCACGCTTTTAATAAACTGCGGCCCCACAAAAAGCCCGGCCACTATCCCCGCCGTGCAGGAACTGATAAGCCAAAGCACATTTTCCGCCGCTACGCCAAAAAAGGCCCTCAGCCATTCCACCAGAGGCGAGATGGCATGGTCCACCGTGCTGAAAGCAAATACCACAATAAACGAGGCGGCAACCAACGTCCACCCTTTTACAAGAGAGATGTCTTTCATTTATTTTTCCGCAATAACGGTGGACATAAAACACGCCGGGCTGGCTATTTTTAAAATATGAAACCCGGTAAACAGCAAATGGTGGCTCAGTTGTGCCAAATCACAAGGCAGTTCCTGATACATGGTGGTGTAGAAAGCGTCCCTAAAATCCGGCCAGTTGACGCCGTAATAAATGGCGGCGTCTTTTTCCACCAAGGGGCGGTTTTCATCCCGGCGGTGAAGGGCAAAAGTTAAAATCATGTCTTCAATAATTAAAATGCCGCCCGGTTTGAGCCAGTGGTAAATTTTATCTATCAGCAGGCCCTTTTCGTCATTGGTCAGGTGGTGTATGGCCTTGCGGATGGAAACTTTCGTAAAACTGTTATCCGGGAAATTAACTTCCTGCAGCGTTTGTTTAATTAAGGAAGCGCCTTTCACCCCTTTCAACGCGGCGCGGGCGGCGTGTAATTGTTCGTCGGAAATATCCACCCCGGTTACACGCGCCCCCTGCTGGGCGGCTATGGCAAGCAGCGTGCCGTCCCCGCAGCCCAGGTCCAACACGTGGTCCGCCTTTTCAAAACCAAATAAAGCGGCGTAGCCTTCCAAACTGCCGCGCATATTTTGGTTATACCATTGGGCCAATTCTTTTTCCCGCCAATCCGTAGTGGTTCCGCCTTTCATATACAAATACCTCTCTCAACTCAGAATAATTTATTATACTATTTTACCCCTCGGGCTTCCTCTGCTATAATCTATTTATGGATACTGTCCTCAAAAAACGCCTAATCGCCTTGGCGGACCCCAAATACCGGAAGTTCAGCTCCGCTTTATTGCCCGGATTAAAAACGCCCATGCTGGGTGTGCGCCTGCCGTCCTTGCGCAAACTGGCCAAAGAGCTGGCCCGCCAACACGGCAAAGAAGCCTTAAATTTGCTTACGGATGAAACATTTGAGGAGCGTATGCTGCAAGGCATGATTATAGGGGCGTTAAAACCGGAGCCGGAAACGGTGTTTCCGCTGATAAAACAGTTCATCCCCAAAATAAATTGCTGGAGCGTGTGCGACAGCTTTTGCACCAGTCTGAAAATCGCCCAACGCCATCCACAGGAAACCTGGGCCTTGCTGGCCCCCTATTTTAAAGACAGGCGGGAATATTATTTCCGTTTTGCCGCGGTAACCGCCTTGGCGCATTTTACCCAAGGCCCTTTTGCCAAAGAGCTGTTTCCTTTGCTAAATGCCAGCCGGGCAAACGGTTTTTACGCCAAAATGGCCGTTGCCTGGGCGCTTAGCGTGTTATGCGCCCGAATGCCAAAAGAAACTCTTTCTTTTCTAAGAAACAACAAATTAGACGCCTTTACCCACAACAAAGCCATACAAAAAATAAACGAATCCTTCCGTATTTCCCAAGATGTCAAAAAGCAAGCCAAGGCGCTAAAACGCCCGGCGGCCTAACTGTTTTGTTCCCACGCCAAAAGCCATTGTTTTTTATCTATGCCGCCGGCATACCCGGTTAATTTACCCGCCGCGCCCACCACCCGGTGGCAGGGGATAACAATACCCCACGGGTTTACATGGCAAGCATGGCCCACCGCGCGGGCCGCTTTGGGCCTCCCAACAGCGGCGGCTATTTGCGCGTAGGTACGCGTTTGCCCATACGGGATGCGGCTTAACTGCCTCCATACCGCTTGCTGAAAGGGCGTACCGGCAAGGGCCAAAGGCAAATCAAAAAGGGGACGCTTCCCCTCAAAATAAGCTTTTAGCTGGCGCGCGGACCGGCTTCCCACAAAGGAAACTTCCCCTTGGGGTTGTTGGGGTGCCGGCGTAAAATGAACAGAAAGAAGAAACTTTCCGTCATCCTCTATCTTCAGCCAGCCGCACGGTGTACGTAAATAACAAACATTAGACATTATTTTAAAATATGAAACTCCCCGGGCTTACGCCCGGGGTTTCTTTCTATACGAACAATTTCATTGTTCGCCCCAAATCTTCTTTTCCCTGCATATCTATATATTTTCGTATTTGTTCTTCGTTTATCCCTACCGTGGATACAAAGTAT